>JAYOYG010000037.1:19650-21247 GCA_038153445.1 Pseudomonadales bacterium | reverse complement strand
CCGCCGCCGCCCTTACCCTGGGCCTCTCGGCCCAGGCCGACGATCACCGCATTCAACACAGCCTGATGGGGAGCGACTTCCCCATCGCCCGGGCCGTCGAAGTGCCCCCGGGGGTGCAACTGGTTTGGCACAGCGGCCAAACTCCAGCCCCGGCGGATCCCACCGCCGAGCGCTTCAGCCCGGCCTTCTGGGGCGACACGGAAACGCAGGCCCGCAGCGTTTTCCAGGGCCTGGAGCGGTCCCTCACGGACCTGGGCCTTGGTTGGGACGACATCGTCAAAATGACCGTCTTCCTGGTCCCGGACCCCGCCAACGGCGGCCGCATGGACTTCGCCGGCTTTATGCGGGCCTACACCGAGATCTTCGGACCGGAAGCCGGGCGCAGCAACCTGCCCGCCCGCTCCGCCGTGGGCGTGGCCCAGCTGGCCGCCCCCGGCATGCTGGTGGAAGTGGAAGCCGTCTTTGCCCGGCCCGGGGAATAAGGCCATGGCCTGGCTTCGACGAGGGCTGGCTACCGCAAGCCTGCTGAGCCTAAGCCTTGCGGCCCTGTTTGCCGTCGCGGCGGGGCCCGTGGACGTCGCCGATGCTCGCTTTAGCTTCTGCATCACCTGCCACGGTGCCAATGCCCAAGGCAATCCAGGGGTCGCCGCCCCGCGCCTTGGGGGCCTACCGGCGTGGCACATCGAAAATCAGCTGAGGGCCTTTCAGGCCGGCTGGCGGGGCACCGCGGAGGGGGACGAACACGGGGACGTCATGCGGACCATGGCCCTCGCGCTCGCGAATGATGAAGCCGTGCGGGACGCCGCGGCCTGGGCCGCGGCCTTAGACGCCCCAGCCCCCGCCCCTACCCTGCTTGGCGGCGACCCCACCACAGGGAAAGCCCTCTACGCCCCCTGCGCCGCCTGCCACGGCGCCGAGGGCCAGGGCCAGGAAGCCCTAGGCGCCCCACCCCTGGCGGGGCAGAACGATTGGTATCTGGAAACCCAGCTTGAGCATTACCTCGCGGGCCGCCGAGGTTTCGACCCTTCCGATAGCCGGGGCCAGCAAATGCGGGCCCTTGCGGGAACGGTGAGTACGGCCCAGCAACGCCGGGATCTCCTGGCCTACCTGGCCACCCTGAGCACGAAGGCGCCATGAGTTCGGCGGCGCGCCGCATTCTCATCGCCGGCGCCAGCGGCGTGGTGGGGCAGGCGGCGCTGCGCCACTTCGAAGCCCTTCAGGGCTGGGAGGTCATCGGCCTCTCGCGGCGACCCCCGCAGGGGGTGAGCGCGGCCCATCTCGCCGCTGACCTCTCCGATCCTGCCAGCATCGCGCAAATCCAAGCCCTGCCCCCCCTCACCCATGTGGTCTACGCCGCCCTCTATGAGGCCCCGGGATTGCTAGAGGGCTGGCGCTCCGCCGAGCAAATGCAGCGCAACGACACCATGCTGGCCCACTGTCTTCAGGGGCTCGAAACCCACCCCGTGGATCACGTGAGCCTGCTTCAGGGCACCAAGGCCTATGGCGCCCATATCCATCCCATGCGCATTCCCGGGCTCGAGCGCCGCCCCCGCGATCCCCACGACAATTTCTACTGGCTGCAGGAAGATCGCCTCCG
>JAYOYG010000037.1:6026-19550 GCA_038153445.1 Pseudomonadales bacterium | reverse complement strand
CGGGATCGCACCTTCAACGTCAGCAATGGCGATGTTTTCCAGTGGGACCACCTCTGGCCCGAGCTGACGGAAGGGCTCGGCCTGACGCCTGGCGCTCCCGAGCCCCGATCCCTAGCCCACTGGCTACCCACCCAGAGCGACACCTGGGATCGGCTCCGGGCGCAACACGACCTTCAGGCTCCGGGGCTCTCCGAGCTTCTCGGCGATTCTCCCATCTACGCCGATATGCTCCTGGGCTATGGCCGAGATCGTCCGCCACCGCCGACCCAGCTCAGTACCATTGCCCTTCGCCAGGCGGGCTTTGCGGCCTGCCGGGACACGGAGACCATGCTGCACGATCAACTCCACGCCCTGGCGAAGGCCCGGGTGCTGCCGCCCTGGCCCCTTAACGCCTGAAATTTTTCGCTTTTTCGTCCACGAGGGGCCCTTGCACCTTGAATATCCCGGGGCGGTGCCTAAAATGTGCGGCGCTCACTTGAGGAGGGATGTTGCACATGCGCCGTACCCGCGCCTTCGGGCTGACCCTAATGCTTTCGCTGGCCGCTGGCGCCAGCGCCGCCGACGCGGAAAACGGCCAAGCGCTTGCCTGGCAACACCGCTGCATGACCTGCCATGGCCCGGAAGGCCACAGCCAGGACGACCGCTACCCCCACCTCGCGGGGCAAAAGGCGGCCTACATCGTGGATCGCCTGAAGTACTTCAAGGCAGAAACGGAGCACTTCAACCAGATGAATGGCCAGGCGCGGCCCCTGTCGATCGAAGACATGGAAGACCTCGCCGCCTATTTCTCCGCGCAGCGTTGAGGAGCAAGCCGTAATGCGTAATTCCCTGATGAAGCTTTCCCTGATTGCCGGCAGCGCGCTACTCCTAGCCGCGTGTGACCGCCCCGCGGATGACGTCGCCACCAAGGGCGCCGCCCTCGCTGAGGAAAAGGGCTGCCTCGCCTGCCACGGCTTAAATGGCAAAGGCACGGCCCCCACCTTCCCGAACATTAACGGGCAGTGGGCCTCCTACCTGCACAAGCAGCTGGAAAAGTACCGCTCTGGCGAGCGTCAAAACATGATCATGAGCGCCCAAGCCAAGGGCCTCAGCGACGAGGACATCAAGATTCTGTCGCGCTACTACGCCGCGCAGTAAGCGCCGCCAACCTCGAAAAACCCCGGCTTGCCGGGGTTTTTTTATGCCCCGGAAAACAGCTCACCGAGGGGCACATCGACTTTGGTTTGCGCGATCCCATCGGCCCGCGTGACCCCCTGCGTGGCAATAAAGATCGGCTTCCCCAGGGCCGCGGCGTCACGGCAAAAGCGAAAGCCGGAAAACACCGCCAGGGAAGACCCCAGCACCAGCAGGCCGGAAGCGTCCTGAAGGGCGCTTCTTACCCGAGCCACCCGCGCCCCGGGGACGGATTCGCCAAAAAAGACCACATCGGGCTTAAGCACCCCACCGCAGCGGAGGCACGGCGGCACCTGAAAGGTGGCCAGGGCCGCCTCGTCTTCCACTTCGGCGTCGCCGTCCGGGGCCGCCACCACGGGCCGGGACAGGCGGGCGGCAAAGGTCGGGTTCAAGGCTTCCAAGCGCCCTTGGAGCACAGCCCGGGAGGAGCGATGTCCGCAGTCAAGGCAGCGCACCCGAGCCAAACGACCATGTAAATCAAGCACCTGGCGTTGTCCGGCACGGCGGTGGAGGTCATCGACGTTTTGCGTGACCAGCAGCCCGAGCAGCCCCCGAGCCTCGAGGCTGGCCAGGGCCCGATGGACCCCATTGGGGGTAGCCTCCGCCATGCGCGGATAGCCCACCATGCTTCTAGCCCAGTAGCGCTGCCGCGCCGCCAGCTGGGTGCGAAAGGGTTGGAACTGGATGGGCTGGCGAGACCGCCAGGCGCCGCTGGGGCCTCGGTAATCGGGGATGCCTGAATCGGTAGAGCAGCCCGCCCCCGTGAGCACCACGGGGCAGCCAGGCAGGCCAAGGAAGCGCTTAAGCGCTTGGCGCGCCGCCGCGACGGACGCCTCGCTCTTCCTGATCGTGGACACCCTTTGGGCCCTCCCTCGGGCCCGCCGGGCCCTACAGTACGATCGACACCAGCCCCGCCACCCCGAAGGTCGTGAGCACTAGCGTCGCCAATAAAATCACGAGCCGGCGAACGGTGGTTGCATCATCCGGTGAATCCGACATAACCCTCTCCCTTAAGTAAATGCTCCCGCAAAAAGCTTCGCATGACTTCTCGACGGCGCCAAGGGGCGCTGGGGTCGAAGGCACGCTAATTCCCCGCGGTTTGGTCTCACGCCCCGGGCCATGACACACTGACCTCACATTCACCGGAAAAAACCGGAAGGAGAGGCCCATGGCCACGGCACAAAACGGGGATACGGTCCGCGTGCACTACACGGGAACGCTCGACAGCGGCGAGCGCTTCGATTCCTCGGAAGGGCGCCAACCCCTGGAATTCACCCTCGGCGAGGGCCAAATCATTCCCGGCTTCGAAGCCGCGGTGCGGGGCCTGGCCCCTGGGGAAAGCTGCAGCACCCGCATTGAAGCGGCCGACGCCTACGGGGAGCGGGACGATGCCATGGTGGGCTCGCTGCCGCGGGATCAGTTCCCCCCGGACCTTACCCTCTCCGTGGGCCTCGACCTCCAGCTGCAGGATCAGGCGGGCAATCCCGTGCAGTGCAAGGTGGTGGAACTGACGGACGAGGCCGTGACCCTTGATGCCAACCACCCCCTCGCCGGGCAGGCGCTGACCTTCGCCATCGAGCTGGTCGAGATCGCCTAGCCCCAGCGCCGGAGCACCGTTGCCAGGGGGCCCGCCGGGTCCCCCACGGCCCAAAAGTCCGGGTTTAGATCACTTTCAAGCTTGTTGTAGCGCAGGGGCGTGCCTTCAAAGGTGAGAAGCTGCCCCCCGGCCGCGAGCAGCACCGCTTCCCCGGCCGCGATATCCCATTCGCTACAGGGACCCCGGCGCGGGTAGGCGTCGGCCTCCCCCGCCGCCAAAACCACCAGCTTCAGCGCACTGCCCACGGCGCGCGTTTGTAGCCCCGGCGCCGCTTCCCCCAGCGCTTGAAGCAGGGACTCGAGGGCCTCTCCGCGATGGCGTCGAGACGCCACCACCACCGGCGACGTCGCACAGGGGCGGGTGCGCAGCGGGAGGCGCTCGCCATTCCGGCAAATACACTCCGCACGCCCTTCGGGCACCCAGCCCAGGTAAACCAGCGCTTGCCCCGGCACCCCCACCAGCCCGAGCACGGGACGACCCTCCTCGATGAGTGCCACATTGACCGTGTATTCGCCATTGCCGGCTAGGAACTCCTTGGTGCCATCGAGAGGATCGATAAGCCAAAACCGCGACCACTGGGCGCGCAGCTCCGGGGCCGGTGGGGTCTGTTCCTCCGAGCGCTGGGGCCAGGTCGGCGTCAGGCGCCGAAGGCCTGCGGAAAGAATGGCTTCCGCGGCGTGATCCGCCGCCGTGACAGGCGAGGCATCGGCCTTCTCCTCTACCCCCAGCTGCCCCCCTTCGGCCACGGCCTGGATGGCGTCGCCGGCCTCAAAGACCAGGGCGATGAGGGCATCAAGCCAAGCTTCAGAGAAGGGAACGGGGGCGCTCACTGGTCTCGCGCTTCTAAATGGAGGGCGGCCAGCTGCAGGGCCGCAATGGCCCGAGCCTCATCGAAATCCTCTAGGGCGTAGAGCGCGGGCAAAGAGGCCACGGGCCAGGGCACCACGGTGAGCGGCTCCGGTTCATCCCCCGGGAGCGGATCGGGGGTGAGCCCCTCCGCCAGCACCGCGGTAATGGTGAACCCCATGTGCCCCGGGGCGACGGAGAGGGTTTTCAGGGGGGTCAGCGTTTCAGCGCGCATGCCCACCTCCTCCCGCAGTTCCCGCTGCGCCGCCTCGAGGAGCGATTCCCCCGCATCCACGGAGCCCTTGGGCAGGGTCAGGCGGTAGTCATGAAAGCCCGCCATATACTCTCGGATCAGCAGCACCTCCCCAGCCTCCGTGAGGGGGATGAGCATCACCGCCTGGTGCCCCGTAGCCGGGAGGCGCTCGTAGCGCCGCTGAACCCCGTTGGAGAACTCCAGTTCAAGCGCTTCGATGCGAAAGAGCGCGGACCGGGCCACCTCCTCGCGGGCTAAGATCTTCGGCAGCTTCATCGCCTTTCCCTCCTTGACCGCGCTAGCATAGCAGCCTGCTGGGGCTGCCCCGGCCGTTCCCTACCCGCCGAGAGTGCCATGGCCGACGCCGTACGCTTAGACAAATGGCTTTGGGCCGCGCGCTTCTTCCGGACCCGAGCCAAGGCCAAGGCCGCCATTGAAGGGGGGAAGGTGCACTGTAATGGGCAACGGGCGAAGGCCGCGAAAACCGTCGCCGTCGGAGATCAGCTCACCATCCGCCAGGGCTTCGACGAAAAAGCCGTCACGGTGCTTGGCCTTGAGGATCACCGCGGGGACGCCACCCGGGCCGCCACCCTTTATGAGGAGTCGGCGGAAAGCATCGCCGCCCGGGAGGCTGCGGCGGCGACCCGGCGAGCCCATCGGTTGGCGATCAGCCACCCCCTAGGACGCCCGGACCGGGATGATCGACGCGCCCTGGAAGCGCTCAAGCGCGGCGGCGCGGAAGACGGCTAGGGCGCCAAGGGTCCGAGCCGCCCGAAGACAGGACAGGAAAGAACAGCATGGTGCAAAACGATAGCGGTCAGCGCTTTCACTTCGAGGCCCTCGGCATTCGTGGCGAGTATGTGCGCCTAGACCAAACCTGGGCCGCACTCTGCGCCCTTCACCCCTACCCGAGTGCCGCCGCGGCGCTCCTGGGCGAGGCTTTGGCCGCCGCTGCGCTCCTGTCCGGGACCCTGAAGTACCCTGGCACGCTGACGCTCCAGGCCGCGGGGGACGGCGTTCTTCGAGCGGTCATGGCAGAGGTGCGGGAAACCCGAGCGCTTCGCGGCATTGTCCGCTTCCGGGACGATGACGCGGCCCTGCCTGAGATTGCCGCGCCCCTGAATCACCTGGGGGAAGGCCTTCTAACCCTCACCCTTCGCCCCCCGAAGGGCGAGCCCCACCAGGGCATCGTACGCCTCGGGGGCGATCACCTTGCCGATGCGGTGGAACGCTATTTCGAGCAAAGCGAGCAGCTCCCGACCCGGCTCTGGCTCAGCACCACCCATGGGGTGCAGGGCCTGCTCCTCCAAGCCCTTCCCGGGGGCGATTGCGGACCGGAGGGCTTCGAGCGCCTGGCCATCATGGCGAGCACCGTAAAGGATCAGGAACTCGCCGAGCTCGATGCCCAGACCCTGTTGAAGCGCCTGTTCCCGGAGGACGATATTCGACTCCATCCTCCTCGCCCCCTGGCCTTTGAATGTACCTGTTCCCGGGAGCGCACCCAGGAAACCCTCGCCGCCATGGCGCCCGACACCCTCGAAGAGATTCTTCGGGAGGACGGGGAAATCCTCATGACCTGCCAGTTTTGCCAGGCGCGCTACCGCTTCGACCCCATCGACTTCGCCCTTCTGAGCCAGGCCGCTACGCCGGAGGCTTCCGGGCCCCACTAGCAACCCAGAGCCGGGAGACCCTCGCCAAGGGCCCAGGCCCTCTGGCATACTCCGCGCCCACCGGGGTGAGTCGTGGTCGCCCCCGGCGAGCGGTCATCCCGGTCCGAACACTTCCCCGCGGCTTCGCCGGCGAATCAGCATGAGGTCCCCTATGGCAATGGATACGAGCACCGCAAACGCGGTGGTGCACCATAATTTGGCAGAGGCCGAACTGGTCGAGCTGGCGGTGCAACGCGGCGAGGGTAGCTTCGCGGATACGGGCGCCCTGGTGGTCAAAACCGGTGCGCGTACGGGCCGCTCCCCGGCGGATCGTTTCATTGTGCGGGAACCGAGCAGCGAGGCGTCCATCGACTGGGGCGCGGTGAATCGCCCCTTCGACGCCGATCGCTTCAGCGCCCTCTGGGATCGCGTCAGTGCCTATATCGGTGAGCAGGAGCGCTTCGTGTCGACCCTACACGTGGGCGCCGACCCCGAGCACTACATCCCCATCGAAGTCACCACGGAAACCGCGTGGCACAACCTTTTTGCCCGCCTGCTCTTCATCCGCCCCGAATCCTATAACCCCGCGGACCGCGCCCCCTGGCAAATCCTCAACGCCCCGGGCTTTGTGTGCGATCCGGAGCGGGACGGGACGAATTCCGAAGGTGCCGTCATCCTAAACTTCGCCGAGCGCAAGGTGCTCCTGGCGGGCATGCGCTATGCCGGGGAGATGAAGAAGTCCATGTTCGCGGTGCAGAACTACCTCCTTCCGGAGAAGGACGTGCTGCCCATGCACTGCGCAGCCAACGTCGACGAGAAGGGCGACGTCTGCCTGTTCTTCGGCCTGTCCGGCACGGGGAAAACCACCCTCTCTGCCGATCCCTCGCGCCTTCTCATCGGCGATGATGAGCACGGCTGGGGGGAAGGCACGGTCTTCAACATCGAGGGCGGTTGCTACGCCAAGTGCATCAACCTAACCCGGGAAAACGAGCCCGTGATCTGGGATGCCATTCGCTTCGGCAGCATCATCGAAAACGTCATGATCGATCCGGTCACGCGCGCGGCGGATTACGCCGACACGACGCTGACGGAAAACTCCCGGGCCTGCTATCCCCGGGAACATATTGAGCTCCGCGCCGAGGAAAACCGGGCCGGGGAACCGAAGGCCATCATCTTCCTGACCTGCGACGTATCGGGCGTGCTGCCGCCCGTGTCCATTCTGTCCAAGGAAGCGGCGGCCTATCACTTCCTCTCCGGCTACACCGCGGCCGTTGGATCCACGGAGGTGGGCTCCACGGAGGCCTATCGGGCCACCTTCTCCACCTGCTTCGGCGCGCCCTTCTTCCCGCGCCCTGCCGGGGTCTACGCCGACCTGCTCATCAAGCGCATCGAAGCCTTCGGGGCAAAGGTGTATTTGGTGAATACGGGCTGGACCGGCGGCGGCTATGGCATTGGTAAGCGCTTCCCCATTCCCGTTACCCGGGCCGTGGTCAGCGCCATTCAAAGCGGCGCCCTGGAAGGGGCAGAGACGGTAGCCCTGCCCTCCCTGAATCTCGCTGTACCCACGGCCGTGCCCGGCGTTCCCAGCGAACTGCTGAACCCCCGGGACACCTGGGCCGACCCCGCGGCTTACGATGCCGCTGCCCGTGCCCTGGCCGAGAAGTTCGCGAAGAACTTCGAACGCTTTGAGGTGTCCGAGGCCATCCGGAGCGCCGGCCCCAGCGTCGCCTAGGACGCCGAGGCCAGGCTCCCCAGCCGCCGCCCGTGCTGCTACCCTCTCGCCACCACGGGCGCGCTGCGCCCGCCGGGTCCGCGCGCCAGAGCGTGCGGGTCCGCGACCAGCTGGGGGACTAGGGTGATCGCACTATCATCGGCGCTGGAGCACGCCCTAGGCCAGGGCGCTGCCGACGAGGGCCTGCGCCAGCTCCTGCGGGGGATCGAGAAGGAAAGTCTCCGGGTTGACGGGGACAGCCGCCTAGCTTCTACGCCCCACCCGGTCTGCCTGGGCTCGCCCCTGACCCACCCCTCCATCACCACGGACTTCTCTGAGGCCCAGCTCGAGCTGATCACCGGGGTGTCCCCCTCCGCCGCGGACACGCTGGCCCAGCTTCAGGCGACGCACCGCTTCGTGGTGCACTGCCTTGGGGAAGAGCGGCTATGGGCGTCGAGCATGCCCGGGCGGCTGCCAGAAGACAGCGCGATTCCCGTGGGCCGCTATGGCACCTCCAACGTCGGCATGGCTAAGACGGTCTATCGCCGGGGCCTAGGGCTCCGCTATGGCCGCACTATGCAAACGATCTCGGGAATCCACTACAACTTTTCCCTGTCCGAGGCCCTGTGGCAGTGGCTCGGGGAACAAGAAGGGGAGGGAACGCCCAGCCAGGCCTACCGCACCCGTCGCTACTTCGACCTCATTCGCAACTTCCGCCGCCATTCCTGGCTGCTGCTGTATTTGTTCGGGGCCTCCCCGGCGGTGTTCGAAGGCTTCCTCCAGGGCCGGCCTCATCAGCTAGAAAAGCGCGGCAAGGACACGCTCCTCCTGCCCCATGCTACGACCCTTCGCATGGGCGGCCTTGGCTATCAAAGCGATGCCCAAGCCACCCTCAAGGTGTCCTACAACGGTCTGGCCCCCTACGCGCAAACGCTTCAGGGGGCGCTCACCCGTCCCTACGGCCCCTATGAGGCCTTTGGCCTAGAGCAGAACGGGGAATTCGTTCAGCTCTCCACGAGCCTGCTCCAGATCGAAAACGAGTTCTACGGCACCATTCGCCCCAAGCGCAGCATTCGCCCCGGGGAGCGCGCGCTCCACGCCCTGGGGGAGCGCGGGGTGGAATATGTCGAGGTGCGCTGCCTGGATCTAAACCCCTTCCTGCCCCTGGGCATCGACGCCCCCACGATCCACTTTCTCGACACCTTCCTGCTGCTGTGCCTTCTGCTGCCGAGCCCGGAGGACAGCCCAGCGGAGATCGACCAGCTGGCTCAATTGCACCGAACTGTGGTGGAACGGGGGCGCGATCCCTCCCTACGCATAGCCACCGCCGCAGGCGAAGGCTCGCTGGCCACCCTCGGCGCCCCCCTGCTGGCGGCCGCGGCACCCATCGCCGAAGCGTTGGATCGGAGCCTGGGCACCACGGCCCACCGCGACGCCCTTGCTCGGGCCGCCCAAGCCCTTTCCGATCCCGACTGCACGCCAAGCGCCGCCGTGCTGGCGGAAATGGGCCGGGAAGGGGATAGTTTCCTGGCACTCACCCAGGCCCTGAGCGATCAGCACCGGGAGACGCTGCGAAGCCTGCCCTTGAACGCCGAGGAGGAAGCGGCCCAGGCCGCCGTGGCCAAGGAATCCCACGCGGCCCAAAAGGCCATCGAGGCGCAGGATCGGGAGAGCTTTGCCGCCTACCGCAAGGCCTACATGGAGCAACCGCTGCTGCCGCCCCACGGCACCGCTTGAACACCCTGGCCCACCTGGTACTGGCGGGGCCCGATCAAGACCTCCGCCTTGGTGCCTTCCTTGGAGACTTTCTTCCCGGCCCCCTCCCCGGCCCCCATGCTCCGGGCCTCGCTCGGGGCCTCGCGCTCCATCGCTATATCGACCGCCTCACCGACAGCGACCCAGCCTTTCGGGCCTTGAAGACCTTGGCGCCTGCGCCCCTTCGGCGGCTCATGCCCATTGCCTTAGATGTGATTTTTGACCACTGTCTGGCTCGGCGCTTTGAGGCCCTCACCGGTCACGCCTTGGAGGCCTTTAGCGCCGAGGCCCTAGGCGATCTCAAGGCGCAGCGCCACGCCATGCCCGCTCCGGCGCAGCAGCTTCTCACGGTCCTCGACACCCATTCGGTGCTACCCGCCTACGCCCGCTGGCCAGCGGTGGAGCGCACCCTAAGGGGCATCGCCGGCCGGCGACCGCGCCTTGCGGCCCTAAGCGACCTCGCCCCGGCCCTCGCGCCCCACCGGGACACCATTGCCGCCACCTTCGAGGACCGCTTCCCTGCCCTCGAGGCGGCCTGCGCAGCCTGGCTCGCCGATCCCTCCCGGTTCCCGGGCGGGGACGCTACACTGGACCCTTAATCTCTCGGCTCGGAGAACGCTCCATGAAGGCGCTGCTATGCAAACAGGAAGGGACCCCAGAAAGCCTTGTGCTGGAGGATCTCCCCGAGCCGACCCCGGGGCCCGGGGAAGTGCGGGTGGCCGTGCGCCATGTGGGCATTAATTTCCCCGACTGCCTCATGATCGAGGGCAAATATCAGGTGAAGCCCCCCTTCCCCTTTGCCCCCGGAGGAGAATTCTCTGGCGTGGTGAGCGCCATCGGCGAAGGCGTGACCTCCGTAGCCGTAGGCGACCGGGTCGCCGGCGGCTCTGGCCACGGCGCCCTGGCAGAGGCCCTGATCGTCAATGCCGCGGGGCTGCGCAAGGTGGCTAACGGGATGCCCCTCGCCGTGGCCGCGGCCTGGAATACGACCTATGGCACGAGCTATCACGCCTTGAAGCAACGGGGGCAGCTGAAGCCCGGGGAAACGCTGCTGGTGCTCGGGGCTGCTGGGGGCGTGGGCCTCGCGGCGGTGGAGCTGGGTAAGGCCATGGGCGCCCGGGTGCTGGCTGCGGCCAGCACGGAAGCCAAGCGTCAGGCCGCCCTTGAGGCCGGTGCCGACGAGGTCATTGACTACAGCGACGGCGACCTCAAGGAAAAGGTGAAGGCCCTCACCGATGGCCGTGGCGCGGATGTCATTTACGACCCCGTGGGTGGCCCCCTTTTTGATCAGTGCCTGCGCTCCGTCGCCTGGAACGGCCGCATCCTCGTGGTGGGTTTCGTCGGCGGAGACATCCCCAAGGCCCCCATCAACCTCATTCTTTTGAAAGGCTGCCAGGTGGTCGGGGTGTTCTATGGCGCCTTCACGGGCCGGGAGCGGGCAGCGGACGCGGAAAACTGGCGGGAACTGAACGCCCTCTGGGCTAGCGGCGCCATTCGGCCCAAGATCAGCGCCCACTATCCGCTGGCCGAGGGGGGCAAGGCCCTCCGCGCCCTCATGGATCGGGAAGCCATCGGTAAGGTGGTGGTGGACCTATGAGCACGCTGCTGGCGCCCCGCACCCTCTTCCTGGCCATGGCCCTGGCCAGCGCCGGGCTCATGGCCTTCGCCCTCTATCTGGAATACGTCTATCTCCTCGACCCCTGCCCCCTGTGCATGATGCAGCGCATTTGGGTGGTGATCGTGGGGATTCTGGCCCTGGGGGCCGCCCTTCACGGGCAGGGCCTTACGCGCTGGGCCCTTGCGACGGGGGGGGCGGCGATCATCGGCAGCGGCTTTTCCCTCCGCCAGCTTTGGCTTCAAAGCCTTCCCGCGGATGAGGTGCCCGCCTGCGGCCCGGGCCTCGATTACATGCTCGAGGTCTTCCCCCTAAGCGACGTGCTGAAGGCCATGGTCATGGGCACGGGGAACTGCGCCGAAGTCACCTGGACCTTTCTCGGCTTGAGCATTCCGGCCTGGGTCCTGCTGTCATTCTTGGGGTTCATGGTAGGCAGCCTTTTGGCCCATCGCGGCGCCCGAGCGCCCCTCGCCCCCTGGGCCTAGGGGCGCAAAAACCCTATCCTTAGCGTTTCCTTCGCCCCCACCTCGGGGGCGCTGTCGTCCGCACACCGGAGCTCCCCATGCCTTCGATCCTGCGTCACCTTTTCCTGCTTGCGCTCGTCTTCGCCCTCGCCCCGGCCCAGGGACAGATCGCTCAGACCAAGAACGATTTTGAAGATAAGTTCCGCCAGCTCGACGAAAGCTGGCCGACCCCCACGGCCACCCGCAGCGCCACCGGCGCCCCGGGGCCGGCCTATTGGCAGCAGCAGGTGGACTACGACATCGATGTGCGCCTGCTCGAAGAAGGCCGGCGCATCGAAGGGGAAGCGCGGATTCGCTACCACAACAACAGCCCGGAAGCCCTGGCCTACCTCTGGTTCCAGATGGACCAGAACCGCTTTCGGCCCGACTCCGACGATAGCCTGACCCGCACCTTCGGGGACAAGGACCGCATCACCTATCGCACCCTCCGTCGCGAGCAGTTCATGGCCGATGTCCCCGGCGGCTACGACCTCGGCGCCGTCACCGACGCCCAGGGCAAGGCCCTGCCCTTCGTGGTCCGGGATACGCTGATGCGGGTGGATCTCCCGAAGCCCCTGGCCCCGGGGAAGGAAACGGAGGTGCGCATCCAGTGGGCCTTCAACATCCAAGAGACCAACGCCACCGGCGGCCGCGCGGGCTTTGAGCACTTCGCCGAGGACGGCAACGACATCTTCCTCCTCGCCCAGTGGTACCCCCGGCTCGCCGCCTTCTCTGACTATGAGGGCTGGCACAACAAGGCCTTCCTCGGGAATGGGGAGTTCACCCTCGAATTCGGCGACTACGAAGTGGCCATCACGGTCCCCGCGGATCACGTGGTCGCCTCTACCGGCGTCCTGCAAAACCCTCGAGACGTCATGAGCGACGAAGAGCGGGCGCGCATGAAGGCCGCGGAAACGGCCGAGGACCCGGTCTTTATCGTCACCGCCGAGGAGGCCCTGGCGAAGGAAGGGCAACGGGCCACGGAAGAGCGCACCTGGCGCTTTAAGGCGGAGAACGTCCGCGATTTCGCCTGGGCCAGCTCCCGGAAATTCATCTGGGATGCGCAGGGCTATGCCCAGGATGGGGAGGGCGTCGCCCCCGATCGGGTCATGGCCATGTCCTTCTACCCGAAGGAAGGGGAACCCCTGTGGTCCCGCTACTCCACGGAGTCCGTGATCCACACCATGGAGGTCTACTCCCGCTATAGCTTCCCCTACCCCTATCCCACGGCCCAATCCGTGAATGGCCCCGTGGGGGGGATGGAATACCCCATGATCACCTTCAATGGCCCCCGCACCGACCCTCATAAGGACGGGGACCGCACCTACTCCCGGGGCGAGAAGGAATTCCTCATTGGCGTGGTGATCCACGAGATCGGCCACATCTACTTCCCCATGACCGTCAACAGCGACGAGCGCCAGTGGACCTGGATGGACGAAGGCATCAACACCTTCCTCCAGCATCTGGCAGAAATGGAGTGGGGCGAGGGTATGCGATCTGACCGCGGCGACCCCCGCTACATCACCGACTACATGACGAGCAGCCGCCAGGTGCCGATCATGACCAACTCGGAGTCGATCTTTCAGTTTGGCAACAACGCCTATGCCAAGCCTGCCACGGCCCTGAATATCCTTCGGGAAACGATCCTCGGCCGGGAGCTCTTCGACTTTGCCTTCCGGGAGTACGCCCAGCGCTGGAAGTTTAAGCGCCCCACCCCCTATGACCTCTTCCGCACCCTCGAGGAGGCCTCCGGCGTGGACCTCGACTGGTTCTGGCGCGGCTGGTTCTACTCCACGGATCACGTGGATATCAGCCTCGACCGAGTCGTAAAGATGCGCCTTGATACCAGCGACCCGGAAATCGAAAAGGCCTGGGAGCGGGAGCAGCAGCAAGCGGAGCCCACCTACCGCTTCGGCGCCAAGAACGAAGCAGCGGGCCTCGTGCCGCGTACGGAGCGCTACCCCGAATTGAAGGATCTCTACGCCGAGAACGACGAGTTCACGGTCACCAACAAGGATCGCAATGGCTTCGACGAATTCCTCGAAGGCCTCGTGGATAAGAACGACAGCGATCCCGAGTGGCCCCGCCGGGTTTACGAGCGCGCCGTGGCGGAGAACGCGAACTACTACATTCTGGAGTTTTCGAACCTCGGGGGCCTGGTGATGCCCGTAATCCTCGGTATCACCTACGCCGACGGCTCGGAGGAAGAACTGCGCATGCCCGCGGAGATCTGGCGCCGTTCCCCCAAGAGCGTGCGTAAGCTCCTGGTCCGGGATCGGGAAATCACCCAGATCGTGGTCGATCCCCACTGGGAGACGGCGGACGTCAACGTGGAGAACAACCACTACCCACGGCAGATCATTCCGTCCCGCCTCGAGATGTATCGCTACAAGCGCAAGGAGCGGAACCTCATGAGCGATCT
>JAYOYG010000037.1:0-5926 GCA_038153445.1 Pseudomonadales bacterium | reverse complement strand
TTGCTAGGCGGTCATGCCGCCGTCAATCACCAGCTCCGTGCCCGTGATATAGCTGGCTTCATCGCTGGCGAGGAACACCACCCCATCCGCAATCTGCCGAGCCGTGCCGGTTCGCCCAAGGGGCACGGCGAAGGCCGCCATGGCGTCGATATCCACCGTATTGGCCCCCTCGGCGAGGGGGACGGCGTCGATCTTGCCCCAGATCGGCGTATCGATGATGCCCGGGTGCACGGAGTTCACGCGGATATTCCACCCCGAGCGCGCGCACTCCAGCGCAACCCCCTTGGTGAAGAGGCGCACCCCG
Organism: Pseudomonadales bacterium; assembly: GCA_038153445.1. Lineage (GTDB taxonomy): Bacteria > Pseudomonadota > Gammaproteobacteria > Pseudomonadales > Azotimanducaceae > Salivita. Next base: position 5,622 of record JAYOYG010000037.1, on the reverse strand, counting down.
CCCTTGGTGGCGTTGTAGGCCGCCAGATTGGCGGCGCCCTTGAGCCCCGCCACGGAGGACAGGTTAATGATGGCGCCGCCCCCGGCCTCGCGCATAGCGCGAATGCCATGCTTCACCCCGAGGAACACGCCGTCGAGGTTGATCGCCTGCTGGCGCTGCCAGTCCTCAAGGGTCATATCGACGATGCTGCCGCCGATGCCAATGCCAGCGTTATTCACCAGAACCGACAGGCCCCCGAGGTCCGCTTGCACAGCGGCCACGACCTGCTCCCAGGCCGGTTCGGAGGTGACGTCGTGGGCGTAGAAGACCGCCTTTCCGCCGGCCGCCTCGATGCCCGCCACCACTTCCCGGCCCAGGGCTTCCTGGATGTCGGTGACGGCCACCGCCGCCCCCTCCTCCGCGAGGCGCTCGGCGCAGGCCCGGCCAATGCCCGAGGCCCCGCCGGTGACGAGGGCCACCCGTCCTTGTAAACGTGCCATGGTGCCCCTCCTTAGAGCATGTCGCCGCCGCAGGCTCCGGCGGTGGTGCCCGTAGCCTTGAAGGCCTTAATGACGTTCCGCCCGGTGGTCCACTTATGGACCTCATCGGGCCCATCCACCAAGCGTTGGGAACGAATGTGGGTGTACCAGGCCGCCAGGGGCGTATCCCGGGAGTAGCCCAGGGCGCCGTGAAGCTGGATCGCCGTATCCACCACCTTGTGGACCATGTTGGCCAGGAACACCTTGGCGATGCCGTTCTCCTGGCGGATATCCATCTTGTTCTCCGCCTTGTAGGCGATGTGGAGCAGCATGAGGCGCGCGATGTAGAGCTCGCTGGCGCACTCCGCCAGCATGAACTGCACGGCCTGGCGCTCATCAAGGCCCTTGCCGAAGGTGGTCCGCTGGGTGACGTGGGCCGTTGCCATGTCCAGGGCGCGCTGAGCCATGGCAACGTTGTGCATGCCGTGGCGTAGGCGACCGTAGGCTAGGCGATGCTGGCCCATGTTGAAGCCGTTGCCCTCGCCGCCGAGGAGGTTCTCCGCCGGCACCTCGAGATCCTTAATTTCCACCTCGGCGTGGCCGCCCCCCAGGATGTGGGACAGGGGCCCTTCCAGGGCCATGGTGGGGATATCCCGCTTAATGTTGTAGCCCGGGTTGGGCAGCTCCACGATGAAGGTGGAGAACTGCTGGTGCCGCGGCGCGTCCGGGTCCGTCTTCGCCATCACTACAGCGATGTCGGCAACGCTGGCTGCGGAGGAGAACCACTTCTCCCCGTTCAGCACGTAGGTGTCGTTGTCCTTCTTTTCCGCCCGCGTTTGCATGCCCGTGGCATCAGCGCCGGCAGCTTTCTCCGTCATGGAGTAGCAAATGCGCTTTTCGCCGTTCAGCAGCGGCTTCAGGAACTTTTCCTTCTGGTAGGGCGTGCCGTGCTCCAGGAGGGTCATCATGGTGGCGTCGTCCGGGCCCTGCGTATTCATGGACAGGGCGCCGAGGTAGCTCTGCCCCAGCTCCATTTGCACGAGGGCGTTGGCCAGCGGGCCTAGGCCCATGCCGCCATACTCCTCGGGGATAAAGGGACACCAGAGCCCCTGGCCCCGGGCCTTCGTGCGCAGCTCCCCGAGCACGGTTTTGTAATCGTCGCCGTCGAGCAGGCGCTTTTCCGCGGGGATGCACTCGTCCTGCACCCACTGGCGCACGCGCTCCCGTAAAACCTTGGCTTCCGCCGGAATCTCAAAATCGATGGCCACAGCATCCTCCCCCTTTGGTGCGGCATGGACGGCGCACCCCTTGCGCCCCCTGCCTCGAGCCTAGCAGAGCGCACCGGTCCCTCGCATCACCGCTGCGGGGGGTGGGGGCGGGGTGCTAAACTCCGCGCTCCCAAAGGCCACGGCAGATTTCCGCTCCCATGAATGATCGTTACCGCGCCCCCCTTCCCGGCTTTGACCTCGATTTCTATGACACCCGCGCCGCCGTTGAGGCCTTAAAGCCCGGCGCCTACGCCACCCTGCCCTACACGGCCCGGGTGCTCGCGGAGCAGCTGGTGCGCCGGTGCGATCCGGAAACGCTTGACGCCAGCCTCCTGCAGCTGATCGAGCGTAAGCGTGATCTCGACTTCCCCTGGTATCCGGCGCGGGTGGTGTGCCACGACATTCTGGGGCAGACGGCGCTGGTGGATCTGGCGGGGCTTCGGGACGCCATCGCGGAGCGCGGCGGAGATCCGGCCGCGGTGAATCCCGTGGTGCCCACTCAGCTCATCGTGGACCACTCCCTGGCCGTGGAGCATCCCGGCTTCGAGGAAGGGGCCTTCGAGAAGAATCGCGCCGTGGAAGAGCGCCGCAACGCCGACCGCTTCCACTTCATCAACTGGTGCAAGGACGCCTTCGACAACGTCGACGTCATCCCCCCGGGGAACGGCATCATGCACCAGATCAACCTGGAGAAAATGTCCCCCGTGGTACAGGCCCGGGACGGCGTGGCCTTCCCCGACACCTGCGTGGGGACGGACAGCCACACCCCCATGGTGGACGCCCTGGGCGTGATTTCCGTGGGCGTCGGCGGCCTCGAAGCCGAATCCGTGATGCTCGGCCGAGCCTCCATGATGCGCACCCCGGATATGGTCGGGGTGGAACTGACCGGGCGCCTGGCGCCGGGGGTCACGGGCACGGACCTGGTCCTGTCCCTCACGGAATTCCTCCGCAAGGAGCGGGTGGTGGGGGCCTACCTCGAGTTTTATGGCGAGGGTTCTCGGTCCCTCAGCCTCGGGGATCGCGCCACCATCTCCAATATGACGCCGGAATACGGCGCCACGGCCGCGATGTTCGCCATCGACGAGCAAACCCTCACCTACCTGCGCCTCACGGGTCGCGAGGATGCACAGATTGCCCTGGTCGAGGCCTACGCCAAGCACTGCGGTTTCTGGGCCGATGATCTGGCCCAGGTCGAGTACGAGCGGGTGCTCCGCTTCGACCTGAGCACCGTCACCCGCACCCTCGCCGGGCCTTCCAATCCCCACGCGCGCCTGCCCGTCAGCGAGCTGGCGAGCCGCGGCATCGCCGCTCCCTACGAGGAAAAGGCCGGGGAAATGCCCGACGGCGCGGTCATCATCGCCGCCATCACGAGCTGCACGAACACCTCGAACCCTCGGAACATGATTGCCGCGGGGCTTTTGGCCCGGAACGCCAATCGCGCTGGCCTCACCCGCAAGCCCTGGGTGAAGACCTCCCTGGCGCCGGGGTCAAAAACGGTGAAAACCTACCTGACGGAAGCGGCCCTGCTGCCGGAACTCGAGCAGCTGGGCTTTGGCGTGGTGGCCTTTGCCTGCACGACCTGTAATGGCATGTCCGGCGCCCTGGATCCGGTGATTCAGAAGGAGATCATCGACCGGGACCTCTACGCCACCGCCGTGCTCTCGGGCAACCGGAACTTCGATGGCCGTATCCACCCCTACGCGAAGCAGGCCTTCCTGGCCTCGCCGCCCCTGGTGGTCGCCTACGCCCTCGCGGGCTCCATTCGCTTCGACATCGAAAAGGACGTGCTGGGCACGGACAGCGCCGGCAAGCCGATCCGCCTTGCCGATATCTGGCCGAGCGACGAAGAAATCGACGCCCTGGTGGCCGAAGCCGTGAAGCCGGAGCAGTTCCGGGACGTCTACGACCCCATGTTCCTGAAGGTTGAGGACGTCACCGATGCGGTGAGCCCCAACTACGATTGGCGGCCCCAGAGCACCTACATCCGGCGCCCGCCCTACTGGGAAGGGGCCCTGGCGAAGCCGCGCACCTTAAGCGGGATGCGCCCCCTCGCCGTGCTCGGAGACAACATCACCACCGATCACCTGTCCCCCTCCAACGCCATTCTGGCCAGCAGCGCCGCCGGGGAATACCTCGCGAAAATGGGTCTGCCGGAGGAAGACTTCAATTCCTACGCCACGCACCGGGGGGATCACCTCACGGCGCAGCGGGCGACCTTCGCCAACCCGAAGCTGCTTAATGAAATGTGCCGGGACGAGAAGGGCGAGGTCATGCAGGGGTCCCTGGCCCGCCTCGAGCCCGAGGGCACGGTGCTGCGCATGTGGGAAGTCATCGAAACCTACATGGAGCGCAGCCAGCCCCTGTGCATCATCGCCGGCGCCGACTACGGCCAGGGCTCGAGCCGGGACTGGGCCGCCAAGGGCGTGCGCCTGGCCGGCGTCGAGGTAATCGTGGCCGAGGGCTTCGAGCGCATTCACCGCACGAACCTCATTGGCATGGGCGTCCTGCCCCTCGAGTTCACCGGCGGCGACACCCGGCAGACCTACGCCATCGACGGTACGGAAAGCTTCAGCGTGGAAGGGGAGCTCGCCCCCGGGTCCCTGATGACCCTGGTGATCACCCGCACCAACGGCGATCGCGTCGAAGTGCCGGTGAAGAGCCGCCTCGACACTGCCGAGGAACTCCACATCTACGAGGCCGGCGGCGTGCTCCAGCGCTTCGCCGAGGACTTCCTGGAGGCCCAGGGGTGAGCGCCTTTAAGCCGCAGCAGAAAATCCGCGCCACCTATATGCGCGGGGGCACCTCGAAGGGGGTGTTCTTCAATGTCGCCGACCTGCCCCCCGAGGCCCAGGTGCCCGGACCGGCCCGGGATGCCCTGTGCCTTCGGGTGATTGGCAGCCCGGACCCCTACGGCAAGCACACGGATGGCATGGGCGGGGCGACCTCGAGCACCTCCAAGGTGGTGCTGGTCAGCAAGAGCGATCGCCCCGGGCATGACGTGGACTACCTTTTTGGCCAGGTCTCCATCGATTCGCCCTTCGTGGATTGGTCCGGCAACTGCGGCAACCTGTCCGCCGCCGTGGGGCCCTTTGCCATCGCCGAAGGGCTCATGGACGCGGCCCGGGTGCCCGCGGAGGGCCCCTGCGAAGTCCGCATTTGGCAGGCCAACATCGAGAAAACCCTACTCAATCAGGTGCCCATGAGCGGCGGCGCGGTGCAGGAAACGGGCGACTTCGAGCTCGACGGGGTCACCTTCCCCGCCGCCGAGGTGCCCGTGGATTTCCTCGACCCTGCCGACGGCGAGGGCGCGCTCTTCCCCACGGGTCAGCTCGTGGATCGCCTTGAGGTCCCGGGGGTGGGCACCTTCGAGGCCACCATGATCAATTCGGGCATCCCGACGATCTTTCTCCGCGCCGGGGAGCTCGGCTACACGGGCACGGAGCTTCAGGACGCGATCAATAACGACGCCGCGGCCCTCGCCCGCTTCGAGACCATCCGCGCCCACGGCGCCCTAGCCATGGGACTGATCCAGGATGTCAGCGAAGCGGCGACGCGCCAGCACACGCCGAAGGTCGCCTTCGTTGCGCCGGCCACCACCTACGCCGCCTCGAGCGGGAAAACGGTGGACGCCGGAACCATCGATCTGTGCGTGCGCGCCCTGTCCATGGGCAAGCTCCACCACGCCATGATGGGGACGGCGGCCGTCGCCATTGCCACCGCTGCGGTTATCCCAGGCACGCTGGTAAACGAAGCCGCCGGCGGCGGTGAGCGGGACTCGGTCACCTTTGGCCACCCGTCTGGCACGCTCCGGGTCGGCGCCGAAGCGGCCGCCAGCGCCGACGGCAGCTGGGCCGTGAAGCGGGTCCGCATGTCCCGGAGCGCCCGGGTCCTTATGG
>JAYOYG010000036.1:12723-21251 GCA_038153445.1 Pseudomonadales bacterium | reverse complement strand
CACCGGTGAGGAACGCTTAGCTCGCTGGGCGGCGCTCCGGGAAGCGGCCATCAGGCTCGCGAAAACGCGCTTTTCTGAGCGGGGCTACGAAGCGGTCAGCCTAAAAGAACTGGCCGCGGAGCTCGCCGTGGATCCGGCCGCCCTGCTCCGCCAAGGCCTAAGCAAACCGGACCTCCTCGCGGAAACCATCATTGCCTTGAACGACGAGCAAATCGCGTGGCTCGCCAGCCGCCCCGAAGCCACCGATGAGAGCCTCCCCCTGCAGGACGCGGTGGAGCGCTATCTCCGCCGGGTCTACGAGTTCGATATCGAGCACATCACCCTACGCCGCATGGGGGCGGCCTTTGGCTGGCTTTGGGCCCCGAAGTACGAGCCCCGGATCTGGGAGCAGGTGCTGGCGCTGACCACGCCCATCGACGGCATCCTGGCGCGGGAAGGCTTTCAAGACCGGGAACCCATGATCAAGGCCCTATGGTCCCTGTACTACACGGGTTTCCGGCACGCGGTCATGCAGCGGGCCCCCGGGGAAGCCTGCCTGGCAGAGATTCGCCCCGCCCTTAAGCTGATCCTCCGGCGCTAAGCGCCCCAGCTCCTTCGCTCCAAGGGAAGGCCCAAAGCGCCAGCGGCCGTGGCATAGTCCGGGGGGAAAGAGCAACAGCAGGCTGGGGAGCCGACCATGACGAACGCCGCGGAAATTGATCCCAATCACCTCGACTTCGATCCCGACGCGCTGCGCGCAAAATACCGCGCGGAACGGGATAAGCGCCTGCGTCCCGAGGGTAACGATCAATACCGGCGCATCGAAGGGTCCCTCGCCCACTACGCTGAGGACCCCTACGGCGACGTCACCCCCCGGGCGCCCCGGCAGGACTTCACGGAAATCCTCATCATCGGCGGCGGCTTTGGCGGCCTCGTCACCGCGGCGCGCTTGAAGGAAGCGGGGTTTTCCGACCTCCGCGTCCTTGAGCACGGCGGTGATTTCGGTGGCACCTGGTATTGGAACCGCTACCCCGGCGCCGCCTGCGATACGGAAGCGCCCATCTACCTCCCTCTCTGCGAGGAAGTGGGCTACGTTCCCGGTCACAAATTCGCCTACCAGCCGGAAATCCTCGAACACGCTCGGCGCATCGGCCGCCACTACGATCTTTACGACGGCGCCCTCTTCCACACCGCCGTCACGGACCTTGTGTGGAACGACGAGGCCCAGGAGTGGATCATCTCCACGAACCGCGGGGACGCCCTGCGCGCCCGCTTCGTCATCATGTCCAATGGCCCCCTCAACACGCCGAAGCTTCCCGGGGTGCCCGGCATCGAAAGCTTTAAGGGCCATACGTTCCATACCAGCCGCTGGGATTACGCGTACACCGGCGGCTCCGCGGAGGGCGGCCTCAGTGGGCTTGCGGATAAGCGCGTGGCCATCATCGGCACCGGTGCCACGGCGGTGCAGTGCATTCCCCACCTGGGCGCGAGCGCGAAGGCCCTTTACGTTTTCCAGCGGACCCCTTCCTCCATCGACGTGCGGAATAACCGCCCCACGGACCCGGCCTGGGCCGCGAGCCTTCAGCCCGGCTGGCAAAAGGAACGGATGGAGAACTTCAACATCCTGACCTCCGGGGGCATCGTGGAGCAGGATCTGGTGATGGATGGCTGGACCGAGATCATCCGCAACCTCATCTCCATGGCGAATTTCCGCGGCACGGCCATTCCCCGGGAAGAGGTGCCCCGGCTCATGGAGCTGGCAGATTTCCAGAAGATGAACGCCATCCGAGCCCGGGTGGACGCAATCGTGGAAGACCCGGGCACGGCGGAGGCGCTCAAGCCCTGGTATCGCCAGTTCTGCAAGCGCCCCTGCTTTCACGATGAATACCTGCCGACCTTCAATCGCCCGAACGTCCACCTCATCGACACCCAGGGTCAGGGGGTCGAACGCATCACGGAAACCGGGGTCGTCGCCAACGGCGTGGAAACCCCCGTGGACTGCATCATCTTCGCCACAGGCTTCGAGGTGGGGACGGCGTTTACCCACCGGGCGGGCTACGACGTGACAGGACGCGACGGCCTTAAGCTGTCGGAAGCCTGGGCCGAGGGCATGCGCTCCCTCCATGGGCTGCTGGTCCACGGCTTCCCGAATTTGATGATCACCTCAAACGCCCAATCGGGCTTCACCACGAACTTCCCCCACGCCATGGACGAGCGGGCTCAGCACATGGCCTACCTACTGCGCGGACTGAAGGCGCGGAGCGCGCAGATCATCGAAGCCACGGAGGCCGGCCAGGACGCCTGGGTAGAGACCCTGCTGAAGGCCTCCCGGGCCAGCGAAAGCTTCCAGGCAGAGTGCACCCCGGGCTACTACAACAATGAGGGCAAGCCGAATCCTCTGAGCGTGCAGAACGGTAGCTATGGCCGGGGACCCGTACGCTTCTTCCAGCTGCTTGAAGGCTGGCGGGACGCCGGGACCTTTGAAGGGCTAGATTTTCTCTGATGATAGATTCTCGCTATGGAAATTATCCAAACAATCGATTTTTATTTGGAATAACCATATAGCTTAATGATCTCACTGGGGCGCGACGCCCCCTGAGCCGTTCAAGGAGATACACCATGGCTATCCGCATTGGGGAAACGATCCCGAACCTCACCCTGCCCACGGACGAAGGCACCTTCGCCCTCCACGATTGGATTGGCGACCAGTGGGCCATCATCTTCAGCCACCCGAAGGATTTCACCCCCGTGTGCACCACGGAATTCGGCGCTGTGGCTCAGCTGGCCGAGGCCTTCGCCGCCCGCAACACCCGCGTGCTCGGCCTCTCCGTCGACGGGGTGGAAGAGCATAAGGCCTGGAAGGCCGATATCGAGGCCTACGCCGGAGCCCCGGCGACCTTCCCCATCATCGCCGACGAAGATCTCGCGGTATCCAAGGCCCTGGACATGCTGCCCGCGGACGCCTATCTGCCCGACGGCCGTACGGCAGCGGACTCCGCCAGCGTTCGCGTGGTGTTTGTCATCAGCCCGGATAAGAAGCTCCAGCTCTCCATGAGCTATCCCATGTCCGTGGGGCGTAACTTCGCGGAAGTGCTTCGGGCCCTCGACGCCCTGCAGGCCACCTACGGCGTTCCCCTGGCCACGCCGGCGAACTGGATGCCCGGGGACGAGGTGATCGTGGCCCTGAGCTTGAACGATGAAGAGGCGAAGGCACGGTTCGGGGAATTGACCTGCCCCCTGCCCTACCTACGGAAGGCGGCCCAGCCTAAGTAAGCCGCCAAAGGCCCGGCAGCTGGCTTCTGGCGCGCTAGCGTCAGGGGTCGAGTTGCGAGAAGGGGGCGGGGAAAATGGTGGGCCGTGATGGATTCGAACCATCGACCAATTGGTTAAAAGCCAACTGCTCTACCGCTGAGCTAACGGCCCGGAGCGATCCACCGCACGAGCTTGCGCGGCGAGGGGCGCATTATAGACATCTCGGCCCCGATGACAATGGTGGCTAGCGATAGGGCGTGGGGTCCGCGACCCCCGCCGCCGCAAAGCCTTCCCGACGCAGCCGGCAGCTATCACAGCGACCGCAGGCCAGCCCGGTCTCCGTGGCTTGGTAGCACGACACGGTGAGATGATAGGGCACGCCAAGGTCCGTACCCCAGCGAATGATCTCCGCCTTCGTCAGCATAAGCAGAGGCGCATGGACCTTAAAGGCCCCGGACTCTACCCCTACCTTCGTAGCCAGGTTCGCCAGCGCTTCAAAAGCATCGATGAAAGCGGGCCGGCAATCGGGGTAGCCCGAATAATCGACGGCGTTCACCCCCAGGGCGAGGTCCGTAGCCCCAAGGGCCTCGGCCATACCTAGGGCATGGGCCAGGAAGATGGTATTGCGCGCCGGCACATAGGTAATGGGAATGCCCTCCGTGGGGCTTTCAGGGACGGCGAGGTCGTCGTCGGTGAGGGCCGAGCCGGAAAAGGCCCCCGCATCGAGGCGTATGATCCGAAAGCTTTCCGCCTCCTGGGCCTCGGCGACCCGGGCCGCCGCGAACAGCTCGGCGCGATGCTTCTGGCCATAGTCGAAGGCAATGGCGTGGCAGGCGTAGCCCGCGCTTTTTGCCGCCGCCAGCACCGTCGCCGAATCGAGGCCTCCGGAGAGCAGAACCACCACAGGGCGCCCCTCACCGGGCGCCAGGGGGCCGCTTCGCTCCCGCTGCTCCGCCATGATCGTCTCCTAAACGCCGGGGCGATCGCCCCAAATGATCTTGTGCAGCTGAAGCTGCATGCGCACGGGCAGCCGGTCCTCGAGGATCCACCCCGCCAGCGCGTCCGGAGCTAGCACGCCCGTGCTCGGGGAAAACAGCACCTCCCCGACTCGCTCCGCAAGAGCAAGGGATTCAAGCTTCAGCCGAGCCCATTCGTAGTCCGCGCGATCGCAAAGCACGAACTTCACTTGATCCGCGGGCTTGAGCTCGGGGATGTTTTCCCAAAGGTTTCGGCTCACTTCGCCGGAGCCCGGGGTTTTCAGATCCAGCACCACGCTCACCCGCGCATCGAGCCCTGCGATGGGGAGGGCGCCACTCGTTTCCAATGAAACTTCGGGCGCCGAGGGCAAATCGCAGAGCGCCGTTAGGAGCGCCGCGCACCCGGGCTGAGCCAGGGGCTCCCCCCCGGTCACGGTAATAAAGCGCGGGGCGTACTGGGCCACCTCTTCAAGAATGGCCTCGAAGGTGCGGCTTTCTCCACCGGAGAAGGCGTAGGCCGTATCGCAGTACCCGCAGCGCAGGGGGCAGCCTGTGAGGCGTACGAACACCGTGGGGCGGCCCGCGGTGCGCGCTTCCCCCTGGAGGGAATGGAAAATCTCCGTGATCCGGAGCGTGGGGGACGCCTTCGCCTGCACGCTTAAGCGCCGCGACGATCGAGGTAGCTTTGCGTTAAGCGCGCCGCAGCGCTGTCCGGGTGCTCCGTGAGCACGCGCTGGAAATAGCGCGTAGCGTCGCTCGCAACGCCGAGCTGATCGTAGACCACGCCGAGCTTATACAGGGCGTCGGGCACCTTGGGGTGCTCGGGCCAGAGGGAAACCACCTGCACGAAGGCCTGGCGAGAGGCTTCGAGATCTGGGTTTGCCAGGGCAAGGTGAAGCTCCCCGAGCCAGTACCAGGCGTTGGGAATGTAGGTGCCCGCGGGGTGGGCCTCGATAAACGCCTTGAAGGCAGGGATGGCGTCTGCGAAGCGCTTATCCCGGGTCAGGGCGAAGGCTGCCTCGTAGGCCTCCCGTTCGTCGCCCGCAACCGGGGCTGCGGTGCTTGGGGTTTCCACCACCGGCGCCGAGGGCACCGCTGGCGTGGCAGGAGCCAGCCCCGAGAGGCGTGCAACGCGACGATCTAAATCAAGGTACCGATCACGCTGGGCCGCCTCAAGACGCTCCAGCGCCTTAGCCTGGGTTTCCACCAGCCCGCGAAGCATCATCACTTCGGCCTGGAGCGCCTGCAGCTGCTCAAAGACCACCCCGGGGGAGGCCGCAGCGGGCTCGGCGGGGGCATCGAGAATCAGCTCCGGCGCCTGATAGGGCACACCATCCACCACCGCAGGCCTGGGGGCTTTCGGGGCGGGACGGCTAAGGCTTGGGGTGGCGTCTTCCACCGGAGCCACGGCGGCGTGGCTCAGGGAAGCGAAGAAAAGAGCGCCGCCGAGGGCGGCGCGCAGAAGGGTGTTCATCGCTTAGTACGCGAGCTCCACGCGGCGATTTTTCGACCAGGCGGACTCGGTGGAGCGGGGATCCACGGGGCGCTCTTCCCCGTAGCTCACGATGCGGAGCTGGCTGCTGGCGACGCCCATGGACTGGAGGTAGTCCCGGACCGCCGAAGCCCGGCGCTCCCCAAGAGCGAGGTTGTATTCCCGGGTACCGCGCTCGTCGGCGTGGCCCTGGATGGTGATGCGAACGCTGCCGTTCTCCTTCAGATACTCGGCGTGCTCAGCAAGCAGCGCGCGGGCCCGGGGCGTAAGCTCCGTGCGATCGAATTCGAAGTAGAACACGTAGCCAATGGGCCGGCCCGAGGCGTCCAGAGGGAACCCTTCTTCGTTGGTCACCGGGCGCGGCGCCGGGGTCACCATGGGCGGAGCAGCGGGCGCGGCTTCCGCCGGCGCTTCCTGCACCTCCGGTTCCGGGGCCACTTCCGCGTCCCCCGTGCTTTGGCAACCCGCCAGCACCAGGGCCGCGAGCAGGCTGAGGAGAAGGGTCCGCAAGGACATACGATTCATGACGGGCTCCTAAGGTGTTGTCCTAGCAAAAGAATTTGGCTTACAGGAACGGGGACCAGGCCGGTTCGCGCACATCCCCCTCCGTTGACGGTAGACGATACTTCACTCTGCCATCAATCGAAACCACCGCGAGTATACCGCGCCCATTGCTTCGGGTCGCGTAAATCGCCATGGAACCATTGGGCGCCACGCTCGGGGACTCGTCAAGGCTTGTTTCCGTCAGGATCTGCACCGTGCCCCGCTCGAGGTCCTGGGTAGCGATGTGGAAGATCCCGTCCTGGCGATGGACGAAGATCAAATAGCGACCATCGGCAAGCATGCGGGCCCGAGCGTTGTAATCCCCCACGAAGGTGAGCCGCTCAATGGCCCGGGAGCGGACGTTCATCTTATAGATCTGGGGCCCGCCCCCCCGATTCGAGGTAAAAATCACCGCCTCGCCATCTGCGGTCCAGCTTGGCTCCGTATCAATCGCAAAATGACGGGTGAGCTGGCGCAATTTGCGAGTCTCGAGATCAAGAACGAAGATATCCGGGTTCCCCCCCGCCGACAGCACCAGCGCTAACTGCTTGCCATCAGGGGAAAAAACCGGCGAACCGTTCAGCCCTTCGAAATCCGTCAGCTTCTCCCGGCGTCCGGTCGCGATCTCCTGAAGATAGATCGCGGGCTTCCCCGTTTCGAAGGACACATACACCACTGTCTGAACGTCAGGGGACCAACTGGCGGACAGGATGGGCTCCCGAGATTTCAGCAGCGTTTGCGCGTTAGCACCGTCCGCATCGGCCATTTCTAGGCGAAAGGTCTCCGCTTCCGTAGCGATGTTTTGTGCGACCACGTACAACAGGCGGGTAGAGAAGGCGCCGGGAATGCCGGTGAGCTGCTCATAGGCCCGATCGCTGATGCGATGGGCTAGCGCACGAAGTTGCCCCGGCGGGGCCTCGAGGGTTTCGTCAAACAGCAAGCGCTCGGCGAACACGTCAAAGAGCGCATAGCGCGCCTCCAAGCCGGACTCCGTGGGCCGGACGGACCCAAGCAGGACGTAGGCAATCCCCTGCACCCGCCAGTCCCGCACATAGAGCTCTTCCGGACGGCTCGGGAGGCTCAGCATGTCCTCCGGGGCCGTCATGGCAAATTGGCCACTACGGGCAAGGTCAAAGCGAATGATCTTGCCCAGATCCTCCGGGGGCCGGCCCCGCCCCTGCCAGGCAAAGGGCACCACGGCCACGGGCACGGGGGCGTCCACCCCCTGGGTGATTTCAATAGCCAGCTCTCCCCGGGCCGAGGCGCCCAGCGCCAGGGCGATCCAGAGAAGGAGCAGGGAGAAGGAACGTCGTCCCGAAAAGGCCAGCACCATCAGTACCTCAAATCGTTGGGAGAGAAGGTCACGGTTACGGAGCGAAAATAGGCATCAAACACCGCCGGGTCCTCCGGGACCTTGAAAGGCGCGGCGCGGCGCACGGCCAGCTCCGCGGAGCGATCAAAAGCCGCATTCCCACTCGACCGCACCAAGGTAACACTCACCAGCTCCCCCGTGGGAACCAGAGCCAAGCGCAGGTCGCAGCTCATGCCGTTGCGCGCACTCGGGGGCCGGGACCATTGGGAAACGATGCGCGCCATGAGGTCAGCCTCGTAGCTGCCCACGGCCTCGGGACGATCGCTAACCTCCGAGGAGGCTTCCGCCGCCAAGGCGTCTTCAAAATCCGTCCCCAGAACCTCCTGAAGGCTGGGCTTCTCCGGTTGGGGCGCTGCGGGCGGCGCGTTGCGTTCCGGAGCCGCCTTCTCAGGCCGGGCGGGCGCCGGGGCCTCCGCCAGGGGCGCGGGGGCCGCCTTCTTCTGGGCCTTTGGCTTCGCCTTGGGGGCGGGTCGCGGCTTGGCCTTAGGCTTGGGTGCGGGCTTCGGGGCCGGCGCCACCAGGGTCAGGAGCTCAGCCATCATGGGCTCGGCCGTACTGCTTTGCCGGAGCGCCGGCGGCGAGGACCAATTGGCGGAGAACAGCCCCAGCGCCACGGCGTGAAATAGCAGGGCCCAGGCCAGGGGCCAAAGATAGGCGCGAAGCCCCGCCATCAGCGCCCGCCGGCGGAGCCAAGCTCCGGCGGTTCGGTGACCAGGCCCACCCCCCGGACCCCCGCCTTTTGCAGGACGCTCATCACCTCGATCACCGCGCCGTAGGGCACCGCAGCGTCTCCGCGCACGAACACGGGGATGGTGGGTCGCGTGTTCAAGATCTTCGTGGCCTGATCCGCCAGATTCCCTAGGGACACGCGAGTGGCGCCGCGCCCTGGGCCCTCCCCCGCCGTGGGCATGCC
>JAYOYG010000036.1:0-12623 GCA_038153445.1 Pseudomonadales bacterium | reverse complement strand
AAGCGCTGCACGATCATGACCCAGGACACCAGGGAAGCCAGCACCAGGATCAGCATCACCCCCTGCACAAGGAGCGTGGCTTCGCTCATGAGGGTCCAGATGGAAAGGGATTCAGTCATGCGAGCCCTCCGGGGCCGGGGGCTCGAGCCCCTCATCTAAAGTCAGCGCCTGCTGCGCCACCCGCTCCGGGGGCGTCAGACCAAAATGAAGATAGGCATGGCGCGTGGCCATGCGCCCCCGGGGCGTGCGCAGGAGAAAGCCCTGCTGAATGAGGTAGGGCTCGATGACATCCTCAATGGTGTCCCGCTCTTCGCTGATCGCAGCGGCGAGGCTATCGACGCCCACCGGGCCGCCGTCGAACTTATCCATCAGCAAGAGCAAGAGGCGCCGATCCATCACATCGAAACCGTGCTCATCGACCTTCAGCAAATTCAGCGCGTGATCGGCGATGGCCTGATCCACCTTCCCCTCGGCCCGCACCTCGGCGAAATCCCGCACCCGGCGTAGCAAGCGGTTAGCAATCCGGGGCGTGCCCCGGGCCCGCCGGGCCACCTCCCGAGCGCCCGCCTCATCCATGGTCATGGAGAGCTTGCGCCCGGAGCGGAGCACGATCTGCGTGAGGTCCTCAACGCTATAAAACTCGAGGCGCTGCACAATGCCGAAGCGATCCCGGAGCGGCGAGGTCAGGAGCCCGGCGCGGGTGGTCGCGCCGACGAGGGTGAACTGGGGCAAATCCAGCTTGATGGAGCGGGCCGCGGGCCCCTCCCCGATCATGATGTCGAGCTGGTAGTCCTCCATGGCGGGATAGAGGATTTCCTCCACCACGGGAGACAGGCGATGAATTTCATCAACGAAGAGCACATCCCCCGGCTCCAAATTCGTGAGCAGCGCCGCTAAATCCCCGGCCTTTTCCAGCACCGGGCCCGAAGTAGATTTCAGGGAGACCTGCATTTCCTGGGCGATGATGTGCGCAAGGGTGGTTTTCCCCAGCCCTGGGGGGCCGAAGATCAACGTATGATCGAGGGGTTCACCGCGACCCTTCGCCGCGGAAATAAAGATCTCAAGCTGCTCCTTCACCGCGGGCTGGCCCACGTATTCGGCCAGGCGCACGGGCCGCAGGGCGCGATCGAAGGCCTGCTCCTGCGGGGCCGCATCGGCGGTGATGATGCGATCTTGCTCAATCATGAACGATCCCCGGCCGCAAGCGTGCTGAAAGGGCGATCATAGCGCACGGCTAGCGGCTCACCATGCCCTTCAGGGCTTGGCGAATGAGCTCCTCGAGGGGCACGTCCTCCGTGACCGCCGCCACGGCGCGGCTAGCCTCCGCAGGCTTGTAGCCCAGGGCAATGAGCGCCCCCTCCGCTTCGTCCCGAAGATTCACCTTCGGGTCCGGCGTCGCTACCGCCGAGGGCCGCGCCAGCTCCGGCGGCAAGGCCTCCCCAAAGGCTTCCGCAATGCGATCCCGCATCTCGATGATGAGCCGCTCGGCGGTTTTCTTCCCCACCCCGGGGAGCCGCGTGAGGGAGGTGACATCCCCTTCCTGGATGCAGCGCACCAGCTCCGGAGCGTCGATGCCTGATAGCAGAGCCAGGGCCAGCTTCGGGCCCACACCATTGACGCGAATGAGGGCTCGGAAGAGCTCGCGCTCCGGGCGGCTTCGGAAGCCATATAAAAGCTGCGCATCTTCCCGCACCACGAGGTGGGTAAAGAGGGAGACAGGGGTATCGGCGCGAGGCAGGTCAAAGAAGGCCGACAGGGGCGCTTCCAATTCGTAGCCCACCCCACCCACGTCCAACAACAGTTGGGGGGGGCGCTTTTCGAGGACAAGGCCTCGGAGTCTTCCAATCATGGGGGCTCCTAGCGAAGTCGGCTTCGACGAAAGCCCACGGCATCGGCCCCGGCGAGGAGGCTCCGGCTATGGGCATGGCACAGGGCGAGGGCCAGGGCGTCCGCGGCGTCGGCCTGAGGGGTCGCGCTGAGCGCAAGTAAGGTGGTGACCATCTGCGCCACCTGGGCCTTATCGGCTCGGCCCGAACCGGTCACGGCCTGCTTCACCTTGGGCGCCGCATATTCCGCCAGGGGCAGGCCCGCCATCACCGCCGTGAGCATCACCGCGCCCCGGGCATGGCCCAGCTTTAGGGCCGATTCGGCACTTCGATAGACAAAGACCTTCTCGACAGCGACCTCATCGGGGCGGTGCGTTTCGATGAGCTCCCGGAGCCCCGCATGAATGCGGCCCAACCGTTCCGGAAGGGGGCCAGCGCCTGCCCGGATGCAGCCGCTGGCCACGTAGCGGTGGTGGTTCCCCTCCACCGTGATGACGCCATAGCCCGTGATTCGCGAACCGGGATCAACCCCGAGGATGCGAATCACAGCCCGCGCCGCCTAGCCGTAGGCCGCGTCGTCGAAGCTGGCGTTGGTATAAACGTTTTGCACATCGTCGAGATCCTCGAGCTGATCGATGATCTTCATGACGGTGAGGGACGTCTCCTCATCAAGCTCGCTGTAGGTGTCCGGAATCATGGCCACCTCGGCATTCGCGGGCTCAAGCGCCGCCGCCGCCAGCGCATCCATCACTGCGCCAAAGTGCTCCGGAGCCGTAATCACGTCAAAGGAGCCGTCTTCGTTGCTGCGCACGTCCTCGGCTCCGGCCTCCAGAGCGCACTCCAGCAGCTGGTCCTCCTCCGCGCCCGGCGCAAAGCTAATCATGCCAAGCTTCTTGAAGAGGTAGGCCACGGAGCCGTCCGTGCCCAGATTACCCCCGTGCTTCGTAAACGCATGGCGAACTTCGGCCACGGTACGATTCCGGTTGTCGGTCATGGCTTCCACGAGGATCGCCACCCCACCAGGGCCGTAGCCCTCGTAGGTGAGCTCCTCGACCTGATCGCCGTCGCTTGCACCGATGCCTCGGGCGATCGCCCGCTCGATGGTGTCCTTCGGCATGTTGGCGCCAAAGCCCTTGTCCATGGCCGCCCGGAGCCGGGGGTTATCCGCCGGATCGCCGCCGCCGCCAACGCGCGCAGCCACGGTGATTTCCCGGATCAGCTTGGTCCAAAGCTTGCCACGCTTAGCGTCCTGGGCCGCTTTCTTATGCTTGATATTTGCCCATTTGCTATGTCCAGCCATGGCGTTTGTTCTCCTGCCTAGGCGTTATCGACGGAAGGGGGGTTGGGTTGCTCTGCGGCCTGCCGAGGCGCCGCCGTGGAGCGCAAGGAAAGCTCCTGGAGCTGGGCTAGATCCACCGTACTCGGGGCCGCGGTCATGAGGCACGCCGCCGTCTGAGTTTTCGGGAAAGCAATAACGTCCCGAATGGCGCTGGTGCCCGACATCAGCATGACGATGCGATCGAGGCCGAAGGCGATGCCCCCGTGGGGCGGCGCCCCATAGGCCAGGGCATCGAGGAAGAAGCCAAAGCGCGCCTGGGCCTCAGCTTCGTCCAGCCCCAAAATCTCCAGGACGGCCCGCTGCATGGCGAGGTCGTGGATCCGGATGCTGCCCCCCCCAAGTTCGTAGCCGTTCAGTACCAGATCGTAGGCTCGGGACAGCGCGGCGCCGGGATCGGCTTTCAGGCTATCGGGGGAGCCCTCCGGGGCCGTAAAGGGATGGTGCAAGGGCGTATAGGCGCCGCTGCGATCCTTTTCGAACATGGGGAAGGCCACCACCCAAAGGGGGGCCCAGGCCGTGTCGTCCACCAGATTCAAATCCTGGCCCAGCTTGAGGCGCAGGGCGCCGAGGGATTCGTTCACCACCCGGGTTTGGTCGGCGCCGAAGAAGACCAGATCGCCATCTTCCGCACCCACCCGGTCTAGCACCGCTCGCACCACCGCTTCCGGCAGGAATTTGATGATGGGGGATTGAAGCCCCTCGAGACCATCAGCCAGCGAATTCACCTTGATGTAGGCCAGGCCCTTAGCACCGTAAATACCCACAAAGCGGGTGTAATCGTCGATAACCTTCCGGGACAGGGCCCCGCCGCCGGGGGCCCGAAGCGCCGCCACGCGGCCGCCGGGATCCTTCGCCGGGCCCGAGAACACCTTGAAGTCGACCTCGGCCATGAGATCGGCGACATCCACCAGTTCCAGGGGGTTGCGCAGATCGGGCTTATCCGAGCCGTAGCGCCGCATAGCCTCTTCCCAGGTCATGCGCGGGAAGGTCGGGAGGCTTACCTCCAGCACCTCCTCGAAGAGGCGCTTCACCAGCGACTCCCCAAGGGCCATCACCGTTTCTTCGTCGGCAAAGGACAGTTCGATATCCACCTGGGTGAATTCGGGCTGGCGATCGGCGCGGAGGTCTTCGTCCCGGAAGCACTTGGCGATCTGATAGTAGCGATCTAGCCCAGAGATCATTAATAGCTGCTTGAAGAGCTGAGGCGACTGGGGCAGCGCGAAGAACTCCCCGGGGTGGGTGCGGCTCGGCACCAGGTAATCCCGGGCGCCCTCCGGGGTGGCGCGGGTGAGGATCGGGGTTTCTACATCGATGCACCCCGCCTCTTCCAGGGTATTGCGGATGACCCGGCTAATCTTGGAGCGAAGCGCCAGGCGCGCCTGCATTTCCGGGCGACGCAGATCGAGGTAGCGATAGCGCAGTCGAACGTCTTCCCCCGCGTCGGAGTATTCGTCAAGCACAAAGGGTGGGGTTGCCGAGCTATTGAGGAGCGTGAGGGTTTTGCCCAGGACCTCCACATCGCCCGTCGGCATCTCCGGGTTCCGCGTTCCCTCGGGGCGCATCCGCACCCGGCCCGTGAGCTGAATCACATACTCGCTACGCATGCGATCGGCGAGGGCAAAGCTCTCTTCCGTGTCCGGATCGAAGACCACCTGGACGAAGCCGGCGCGATCCCGGACATCGAGAAAGATGACGCCGCCGTGATCCCGGCGCCGCTGAACCCAACCGCAGAGCGTGACCGTTTCGCCCTCGTGCGCCGCCCGCAGCGCCCCGCAATAATGACTACGCATGAACGTCCTTTCCGATGAGCGCTGCGGCGTGGTCCTGACCGATGCCCGCCCGAGGCCCGGGGGGCGCGGCGCGAGGGGGCGCACAGCGTCTTTTAGCGATGGCGCCAGTGTAGCACCTGGGCGGCTCGAGGCCCTAGCTGTCCCCGCTGCTGCTTGCCTTGGGCGCGTCACTCTTGGCGCCACCGGAAGCGCTGCCGCCACTGCCACTGCTACTACTATCGCCCCCGGCAAGGTTGCGCTTGCCGCCCTTCTTGAAATCGGTCTCGTACCACCCCGAGCCCTTCAGGCGAAAAGCCGGGGCTGTAACGTTCTTACGCACCTGACCTTCCGCTTGGCAAAGCCGGCACTGGGTCAGGGGCGGATCGCTCAGCTTTCGTAGGGCGTCGAAGATGCCCTCGCAGGCATCACACTGATATTCGTAGATGGGCATCGTGATGAAGCTCCCAACGGTTCCCCGAGGGCGAGCCCCATGCCCGCGCCTCGGCCGATCCCTGCCTCCCGGGACAAGAATCTGCGCCGCGCTATATGGGCAGATTTCCCCAATTTATCAAGCCCCACCCCGACAAAAACCGGGCGTTTTCGTCGAAAAAAGCTAAAAACTGCAAAAAACCCCTTAAAAAACGCCCAAAGCACCTCTAAATCCTTGCTAGGTCAAAACTTAATGGCTATAAAAACCCTGGCAGCGGCTCGCTATTAAGGGGTTGGGGAGATCGCGCTGTCGAAAGCCATCGGCACGGGGCCGTTGGGCATTCAATAGCTGAGGGATAGTTGCATGGCTGCGACCAAAACCACGGGTACGAAAGCACCCGCCAAGAAAGCACCTGCTGCCAAGAAACCCGCTGCGCGGGCAACGGCAGCCAAGAAGCCGGCGGCGAAAGCTGCCCCTAAGCCTGCTGCCAAGAAGGCGGCTCCGGCCAAGGCCCCCGCCGCTAAGGCTCCGGCTAAGGCACCGGTCAAGAAGGTGACCGCCGTTTCCGAAAAAATGTCGAAGGCCACGATCTTGAATGAGATCGCTGGGTCCACCGGCCTGGCTCGGAAAGATGTTGCGTCGGTCATGACCGAGCTCGAGACCATCATCGAGCGCCACCTGAAGAAGCGCGCCGTGGGCGAGTTTGCCCTCCCCGGCCTGCTGAAAATCAAAACCGTGAAGAAGCCGGCACAACGGGCTAAGAAAGGGGTGCCCAATCCCTTCAAGCCCGGCGAGACCATGGACGTCGCTGCCAAGCCCGCTTCCGTTCGGGTGCGGATCACGCCCCTGAAGAAGCTCAAGGACATGGCTCAGTAAGAAGCCAGCCCTCTGGCTGCGCCCGCCAAGCGGGCGCAGCCTTCTTCTCCTTCCCTACGCCCCCTCCCTTCCGCCGCCTTCGCCCCCTGCGTAGAATCTCGCCCCTTCCCTAACGCTCTGGGCCCATCGAATGAAAACGACCTCCCTGCTTTTGAGCACGCTCAAAGAGGTGCCCGCGGATGCGGAAATCGTCTCCCACCGCCTCATGCTTCGCGCTGGCCTCATTCGCCGCGTCGCCGCCGGCATCTATACCTGGCTGCCCGTGGGCCTTCGCGTGCTGCGAAAGATCGAAGGGCTGATTCGGGAAGAGATGGACCAGAGCGGTGCCCGGGAGGTCCTCATGCCCGCAGTGCAACCCGCGGAGCTGTGGGAGGAAAGCGGCCGCTGGGGGCACTACGGCGCCGAGCTCCTGCGCATGGAAGACCGGCACCAGCGCCCCTTCTGCTTCGGCCCGACCCACGAAGAGGTCATCACGGACCTCGTGCGCCGGGAACTGCGTAGCTACAAGCAGCTGCCCCTGAACCTGTACCAAATTCAAACCAAGTTCCGCGACGAGATCCGCCCCCGCTTTGGGGTAATGCGGGCCCGGGAATTTGTGATGAAGGATGCCTACTCCTTTCATCTAGACGAAGCGAGCCTGGAAGCCACTTACGGCGAGATGCACGCCGCCTACCACCGCATCCTTCAGCGCATGGGCCTGGACTTCCGCCCCGTCCTAGCCGACACGGGAAACATCGGCGGAGCGAAGTCCCACGAATTCCACGTGCTCGCGGAAAGCGGGGAAGACCTCATCGCCTTCAGCGATACCTCGGACTACGCGGCGAACGTCGAGCTGGCCCCGGCCCTAGCGCCGACGGCACCGCGCCCGGCCCCCAGCGCGCCCCTCGCCACCGTGGACACGCCGAAGGCGCGAAGCATCGAGGCCCTCACGACGCAGCTCGGCGTGAACGCTACCCAGTGCCTCAAGACCCTGGTGGTGGAAGGCACGGACGGCCCCGTGGCCCTTATGCTTCGGGGCGATCACACCCTGAACGCCATCAAGGCGGCGAAGCTTCCGGGCATCGCCGACCCCTTCCGCCTAGCCGGGAAAGACACGCTTAAGGCCGCGGGCCTGGTGCCGGGCTTTATCGGCCCCGTGGGCCTCACCATTCCCTTTTTCGTCGACCACAGCGCCGCGGCCCTCGCAGATTTCGTTTGCGGCGCCGGCGCTCTGGACCAGCATCACCTGGGCGTGAACTGGGATCGGGACGTATCCCTCGACGCCAGCCAGGTGGTGGATCTTCGCAACGTGGAAGCCGGCGACCCCAGCCCTGATGGTCAGGGGGTGCTGCAGCTGCGCCGGGGCATTGAGGTGGGGCATATCTTCCAGCTGGGCACCAAGTATGCGGCAGCCCTCGGCGCTACGGTGCAGGATGCGGGGGGCGCCCAGTGCACCCTCACCATGGGCTGCTACGGCATGGGCGTGAGCCGCCTCGTCGGCGCCGTGATCGAGCAGTGCCACGATGACGCGGGCATCCTCTGGCCCGAGGCCATCGCGCCGTTCCAGGTGGCCCTCGTCCCCGTGAACTATGGGAAGAGCGAAGCGGTGCGGGAGGCGGCGAACGCCCTCTACGCCGAGCTTAGGGCCGCAGGCGTCGACGTCCTCCTCGACGACCGGGACGAACGCCCGGGGGTGAAGTTCGCCGACATGGAACTCCTGGGCCTGCCCCATCGCATCATCATTGGCGATCGGGGCCTTAAGGACGGCGTGGTGGAGTACCAAAACCGCCGCGGCGGCGAAGGGGAAAACCTCCCCCTCGGCGAGGCCAAGGCCCAGCTCCTCGCGAAGCTGCGAGGCTAGCGCTAGGGGCTAGAGCCTCGGTGCTAGGGCGTCCCCTGGGCAGCCAGGAGGGAGGCCTCATCCTGAGGCCCCACGAGCACCGTGACGAGAGACCCTTCGGGATCAAACACGTAGGTGCTCGGTAGCACCTGCGGCGCCTGAATCCCGAGCAGGGCCGCCGGATCGCCGAGGGCGAGGGGAAAGCCAATGTGCAGCCCCTCCGCCTGCTGGGCCATGAGCGCGCTATCCACCTGATCGAAGTTGATGCCCAGCACCTCCGCGCCATTGTCAGCACGATGAAAGGCATTGAGCTCAGGGATTTCTTCCAGGCAGGGCGCGCACCACTCGGCCCAGTAGTTGACGTAAAGCCACTGACCCCGATAGGTGTCCAAGGGCCGGGAGGCTTCATTCAATAGCGTGATGGACGGCCCGGGGGCGCACGCACTCAGAAGGCTAAGCAGCAGCCCCACCCCCAGCAAACGAACGGTAAACTGCGCCATGAACACACCTTCTTTGAGCGGTGAAAACCGGCGCTAGCATACGGGTCCCACGGCGGACCTCAAGGGCGCGGGGCTTGCTATGCTTGCCCCGCATTCCTTTCCGACCTCCCCAGGAGCCGACCCATGGCAGCCCTTGAGCTCTGGCATAACCCTCGGTGTTCGAAAAGCCGCGCAGCCCTGGCGCTCCTCGAAGCCCAGCGCCGCCCCTTTACCCTGCGCCACTATCTCGAAGCGCCGCCGACCCGGGAAGCCCTCGCGGCGGTCATCCAAGCCCTAGGCCTGACGCCCCGAAGCTTCCTTCGACGCAAGGAGGACGCCTTCAAGACCCTCGGCCTGGCCGAGGCATCGGAAGAGGCCTGCCTCGACGCCATGGTGGCCCACCCGGTGCTCATCGAGCGCCCCGTGCTGGTCGCCGGCAACCGCGCCGCCCTGGGCCGCCCGGACCCCACCGCCCTTACTACCCTGCTTGATGCCCTAGCCGAGGAGTCCTCTCCATGACAACGCCCGTAGTCCTTGTTCTGTACTACAGCGCCGGGGGCAGCACCGCCGCCCTCGCCAAACAGGTGGCCCGGGGCGTGGCCCGGGCCGGGGGAGAGGCCATGCTCCGCACCGTGCCCCCGGTGGCCCCCAGCACCACGGAAACCCTGCCGCCGGAGCCTCCGGAGGGCGCCCCCTACGCGACCCTCGAGGACCTCGCCGCCTGCGATGCCTTGGCCCTGGGGTCGCCCACGCGCTTCGGCAATATGGCGGCGCCCATGAAGTATTTTCTCGACCAAAGCAGCGGCCTTTGGATGCAGGGCGCGCTGCGGAACAAACCTGCGGGGGTCTTCACAAGCACCGCGAGCCTCCATGGGGGGCAGGAAAGCACGCTTCTCTCCATGATGCTGCCCCTGCTCCACCACGGGATGATGGTGCTGGGCCTCAGCTATGAAAGTGGGCGCCTCGTCAGCACGGCAGGGGGCGGCACGCCCTATGGCCCCTCCCATCACGCTGGCAGTGGCGGGAAACCCCTCACGGAGGATGAAAGCGCCCTGGCTCAGGAACTCGGTCAGCGCCTCGCCACGGTCGCGAAGCAGCTGGGGACCGCCCCATGAGCGCCCTCAGCCAACCGAGCCCGGGGGAGCGCCTCTGGCACTTCCTGGCCCTCCTTGCCCTCGGCTCCCTCATCGCGGTCTACGGCCTGCAGCACCTGCTCTTTCCTTCGCGCCTATCCACCACGGGCCAGGGCGTGGTCTTTGCGCTGCAAAGCTTGCCGCTCCTGGTCTGCCTTCCCACGCTCCTGAAGGGCAGCGCTCGCGGCGCAGCCTACGTGGCCTTTCTGGCCATGCCTTATTTTGTGGTGGCGATCCTGACCCTGCTCGATCCGGTCCGACGGGGCTGGGGCGCGGCAGAGCTGTTCTTTTCCCTCCAGCTCTTTCTGGGCACCACCTACTTCGCCAAAGCGCGGGGCATGCGGAACACGGCCCTCCTGGCCGAGAGCGCTGAAGGCCAAGGGGCCAACGCAGGGGATCCCCCTAGTGAATGATGGGCGGGGCGCCGACTTCGGCGTCTTCTAGAAGGCTTTCTTCCTCATCCCAGACCCCTTCATCGTCGCCGTCATCGAGGGCCACGGCATAGCGCCGGGTTTGGATATCCCCGGCCACGATGGTGGGGAGGGCCTCGAGAAAGGAGGCCATATGGGCTGTTTCGAAGTGGGCCTCAAGGGCTTCAGCGCTGTCCCACTCCTGGAACAGCATGAGCGTATTGGGATCATTCAACCCGACGAAAAAGCGGTAGGTCAGGCAGCCTTCCTCGGCTTGCGTTTCTCGCTCCATCCACCGGATCAGCTTCAGCGCTTCGCTGCGCCGCTCCGGGAGGATTGGAATGAGGCCGTGAACAATAATCATGCAGTCTTCCCGCTGGCCAGAACGTCGGCGATTTCATCGACAATTTTGACATCATCGATGGTCGAGGGCACCACCGGCGAGCGGCCCTCAAGCAAATCCCGAAGCACGGAGCGAAGAATCTTTCCGGAGCGGGTTTTGGGCAGCCGGGCCACCACGTAGCCCCGGCGGAAGAAGGCAAAGGCGCCCACCTCCTGGCGCATGCGCGCGATGAGGGCTTCCACCACGGCGTCGGCGGTGAGGTTTACGCCATCCTTCAAGACCACAAAGCCCACGGGCACCTCGCCCCGATCTGGATCTGAAGTTCCGACCACGGCGCATTCGGCCACTGCGTCGTGCCCGGCTAGCGCCTCCTCCAGCTCCCCTGTAGCGAGGCGATGGCCCGCAACGTTGATCACGTCATCGGTGCGGCCCATAACGAAAACGTAGCCGTCCTCGTCCTTATAGCCGCCGTCCCCGGTGTCGTAGTAGCCCGGGAAGCGCGCCAGATAGGCTTCCGTGAAGCGCTTTCGATCTCCCCAGACCGTGGGCAAGGTCCCCGGCGGCAGGGGCAGGGCGAGGGCCAGCTGCCCCGATTGCCCGGGGCCCACGGGCTCCCCGGCATCATTCAGCACTTCGAGCCGGTAGCCTGGCATGGGCACACCGGAGGATCCCACCTTCGGCGCCCAGCCGGCCTCAGCGGGCAGGGCGCAGATGGGGCTGCCCGTTTCCGTCTGCCACCAGTGATCCACCACGGGGATCTGGAGTCGATCCTGGAGCCATTCCAGGGTCGGGGGATCGCAGCGTTCTCCCGCAAGCATGAGGCGCTTAAAGCCCGACAGGTCATACTTCAAGCGCAGGGCCGCCTCCGGATCTTCCTTGCGCAACGCTCGGAAGGCCGTGGGGGCGGCAAAAAACGTTTTCACCCCGTGCTCCGCGATCACCCGCCAGAAGGCCCCCGCATCGGGGGTGCGCACGGGCTTACCTTCGTAAAGCACCGTGGTGGCGCCCACCAGCAGGGGGGCGTAGCAGATATAGGAGTGGCCCACGACCCAGCCTACGTCCGAGGCCGCCCAGAACACCTCTCCCGGGCCCGTGTCGTAAACCCGTGCCATGGAAGCGGCGAGGGCCACGGCATGGCCCCCGTGGTCCCGCACCACGCCCTTGGGCTTTCCCGTGGTGCCCGAGGTATAGAGGATGTAGAGGGGATCGGTCGCCTTCAGGGGCACGGCGTCCACGGGCGCCCCCGCCGCCTCAAAGGCGTCCCAGGGATGATCCCGCCCTGGGGTCAGCGCCATGGGCGCCTGGGGCCGCTGCACCACCACGCAGTGGGGCGGGGGCGTGGCGGCAAGGGCCAGCGCTTCTGTAACCAGCGGCTCGTAGGGGATCACCCGATCCGCCTCAAGGCCACAGCTTGCCGTAAGCAGCACCTTCGGCTGGGCATCATCAATGCGCACAGCCAACTCGCGCCCCGCAAAGCCCCCGAAAACCACCGAGTGAATGGCGCCCAGGCGCGCGCAGGCCAACATGGCAATGAGCGCCTCGGGGATCATGGGCATATAGATCACGACCCGATCCCCAACCTCAACCCCCAGGGCCCGAAGGCTGCCGGCGGTACGCGCCACCCGCTCCGTTAGCTCCGTGAAGCTGAAGTGCGCTTTCTGCCCCGTCACCGGGGAATCATAGATCAGGGCCGTGCGATCGCCGTGGCCCGCCGCCACGTGGGCGTCGAGGCACAGCCAGGAAGTATTAAGCCGGCCATCGGGGAACCACGCCGCGATCCCCTCCGGGGAAAGGCTCCGGGCCTGCGTCGGCGCCGTATGCCAGGAAAGGCGCTTGGCCTCCTCCAGCCAAAACGCCTCCGGCGTCTCCTGCGCCGCCGCATAGGCTTGGGGAAACTCCTGGGATTCGAATGTCTGCACCGGGCTGCCTCGCTCCTCGATCGCTGGCCGTAATCGTTAGCAAGCCGCCATGGTGCCAGGGTCCGGAGACCCTGTCTTGGCGCCCTAGGCGCCGGCGAGGAGGGCCTCGAGTTCCTGCTCGCTTGGGCATGCCGCCAGCAGATCCTTGAAGGCTTTGCTTCGAGGCCCAATTTTTTTGTGCAGGGCATAAAAATCGATGGCGCGGCGCCAGGCACCGGTGAGCCCATGGCGGGCGATGGATACGGTGGTATTGACGATGCGGTGCTCCACAAAGGAATGG
>JAYOYG010000035.1:0-21877 GCA_038153445.1 Pseudomonadales bacterium | reverse complement strand
AGTAACCCCAGCTTCTTCCGCATGGCCTCGAGGGTCTGGTGAAAGGCTTGGCGCTGCTCCGGACCCTCAGGCAAGGCGGAGGGATCAGCGAAGCCCCAGTGGAGTCGGGGGCTCGCCCCCAGCCAGAGCGGACAGCTTTCCCCCGCCGCACGATCACAGACCGTAATCACCAGTTCCGGCGCCCAGGCGCGATGCGCCTCCCAGCCCTCGCTGTTTAAGCCTTCCGTCGCGATGCCTTCCTGGCTCAAGGCCGCTAGGGTTGCGGGGTGAAGGGCCCCCGCGGGGTCGCTACCCGCGCTTCGGGCGTCCAGCTTCGGCCCGCCCTCCGCGTGCACGAGGGCTTCAAAGAGGATGCTTCGGCAGCGGTTATGGGTGCAGAGGAACAGTAGACGGAGGGGAGGCATGATCACCGATCCTCCTAGGCGCCGAGCACCGCCGCTCGGGCGCGCTGCTTACTCGTAATGACGTCGCTGTGGCGGACGTAGAGCAAATCGGCGATGCGCTTAATCAGGTGCTGCTCATGCTGATCAAGGTTGCCGTCGGCGAAGGCGACCTTCCACAGCTGTTCTACGATGGCGACGCGAGCCTCGGCGTCGCAATGGGCGTTGATAAGGGAGGTGAACTGGAAGAGATCGTGAGCTTCTTCCACGGCGGCTTCTGCCTCTGCCATGAGCGCTTGGCCCACTTCCGCGGAGCAGCCGCTCTGAGCCATGAGGAGGTTTAGGAGCGCTTCCCGCTCCGAGGGAGCATAGGTGCCATCGGCGCGCATGATCTCCGCCATAAGGGCGGCGCTGGCGGCGAGCACGGGGTCCGGCTGGGTGGCGTCTGGCACCTCGGGGTTGAGCCAGCGTTTCAGAGAATCGAGGAAGGCCATCAGGCAGCGTCCTTCAAAAGGGAGAGGGCCTCCGTTAGCAGGGCGGGCTTGGCGCCGTCCTGTCGTGCCCCTTCTGAGAGCAGGCGGCGAAAGCGGCGCGCCCCGGGGCGGCCCTGCACCAAGCCGAGGAGCGGGCGGGTAAGCGTTCCCAGGGGAACGCCTTCCCTAAACTGGGCCTCGGCGTAGGCGCCGTAGGCTTCAAGCACTGCGGCGAGGGACGGGGCGGGGGTCTCCGGGGTCAGCAGGGCCTCATGCAGCGTCCCGAGGAGGCAGGGGTCGTGGTAGGCGGCCCGGCCGATCATTACGCCGTCGCAGTGGGGGAGGACCGCCTGCACCTCGGTGAGGCTCGTCAGTCCCCCGTTTAGGCTGATCGGTAGGGTAGGGAAGGCCTGCTTCAGGGCGAATACCCGTTCGTACTGCAGCGGCGGTACGGTGCGATTTTCCTTAGGGGAGAGGCCGCCGAGGATGGCCTTTCGCGCATGCACGATCACCCCGGCCACGCCGGCGTCCACCAGGGCGCCGATGAAACGGTGTAGGTGTTCATCCGTATCAAGATCGAGGGCTGGGGCGTCGCCGCGGGCTGGACGGGTGATGCCCAGGCGGCACTTCACGGTGACCGGGCGGTCCGTGGCGCGCGCCATGGCGGCCACGCAGCGGGCCACCGTATCCGGTTCAGCCATGAGGCAGGCCCCAAAGGCCCCGGCCTGCACCCGGTCGCTGGGGCAGCCCACGTTCAAATTGATCTCGTCGTAGCCGTAGTCCGCCCCGATGCGGGTGGCTTCGGCCAGCAGCGCCGGCTCGTTCCCCCCAAGCTGGAGGGCCACGGGGTGCTCTTCACGCGAGAAGGCGAGGTGACGCTCCCGATCCCCTTTCACTATGGCATTGCCGTGCACCATCTCCGTGGTGAGCTGGGTATGGGCCCCAAAGAGGCGATGGAGAAACCGGCAGTGCCGGTCGGTCCAATCGAGCATGGGGGCGACGGAGAGGGTGGGCCAGGGGTGCACGGCAGATCTCGCTAGCGTTGACGGCGGCAGTTTAGCAAAGCCCCGCCCTTGCGCGGGACCAAAGCCCCGTGGGAATTTGAGCGCCTCATTTCAGCTAAGGGGAACGGGCATGGTCGGGCGTCAGCGGCGGGGGTGGTGGACCCTTGGGAGAGTCCTGGGCGCGGTGATGGTGCTGTGCGCGCTTGCGGCGGGAGCCTCAGCGGTGGCGGCGGAGCCCTTCGGCACCGTGCGCTATCACCAAATGGTGCCCATGCGCGATGAGGTGCGCCTGGCCACCGATGTCTATCTGCCTCCCGGCCCCGGGCCCTTTCCGACCCTTCTCGTCCGGGATATCTACGGAAACGGCTCGGCCCCGGGGCGCCAGCGCTACGCGCGCTGGGCCACGGAAAACGGCTATGCCTTCGTCTTCCAGAATGCGCGGGGTCGTTACGACTCGGAAGGGCAGTGGTATCCCTATTTCCAGGAGATCAACGACGGCTACGACACCTTAAGCTGGATCGAAGGGCAGGCCTGGTCCAACGGGAAGGTGGGGATGTTTGGCACCTCCTACCTGGCGTCCGTGCAGTGGCTGGCGGCTCTGGGGCAGCACCCGGCCCTGAAGGCCATTGCCCCGGCCATGAGCCCGGGGAACTACTATCGGGATGTGGCCTATCCCGGGGGCGCCTTCTCCCTGCTCTCCCGGGCCAGCTGGGGCATTGGGCTCGTGGGCAGCCGCACCAATATGAGCTTTCCCATCGACTGGATCTCCGCCATCGACCATTTGCCCCTGCGCACGCTCGATCGCAGCCTGGGCTTTGACGTCCCGCACTTTCGCGATTGGCTGGCCCATCCCACCTACGATGATTACTGGAAGCCCCTGAACCTCGAGGCCCGGGCCCCGGAAATGGCTGTTCCCGCCTTAAACATTGGCGGCTGGTACGACGTCTTCCTCCGCAGCACCCTGGGCAGCTACGGCACCATGAAGCGTGAGGCGGCGACGGCGGCGGCCCGGGCGGGGCAGCGCCTGGTCATCGGTCCCTGGCCCCATGGCTGGAATGCGAAAACCGTGACCGGGGAGGAAGATTTCGGCCCGGAAGCGCTCATCGATGCGGAGGCGCTCCAGCTCGAGTTCTTCGATCACTGGCTAAAAGAGGGCCCGGCGCCGGCCGGCGCGCCGGTGAAGCTCTTTGTCATGGGGGAGAACCGCTGGCGGGAGGAGGCGGAGTGGCCCCTGGCCCGGACCGTCTACACCCCCTATTACCTTCATGGCGACGGCGCCCTAAGCCCGGAAAAGCCCGGGGCAGGGGAGGCGCCGAAGTCCTACACCTACGATCCTCAGGATCCCGTGCCCACCCTTGGGGGCAACATCATGCGCCCAGAGCTTCGGGGGTCCTTCGATCAGCGGCCCCTCGACGGGCGCACGGACATTCTTCGCTTTGAGACCGCGGCCCTTGAGGCCCCCCTCGAGATCACGGGGCCGATCCGCGCCGTGCTCCACGTGGCCACGGACGGACCGGATACGGATTTTATGGCTAAGCTTTCCGTGATTAAGGCCGATAACCGGGTTATGAACCTGGTCGACGGCGTGCTTCGGACGCGCTTCCGGGAGGGCTATGAGCGGGAAGTGCTGCTCACGGCGGGGGAACCGGTGCGCCTTGAGCTCGACCTGTGGGCCACGAGCTATCGCTTAGCCCCCGGGGAGCGGCTCCGCCTCGACATTACGAGCAGTAACTTTCCGCGGCTGGCGCGGAACTTAAATACGGGCGAGCCCTTTGGCGAGGGGGTGGCGTCCCGGGTCGCGCAGCAAACGCTGTATTTGGATGCGGCCCGGCCCTCCCACGTCGTTCTGCCGGTGATCCCCCCGACCCTCTAGGGGCGGGGGTTCGTTGCAGGGGCTCGGTGCTTTGGCTAGATCCAGGGAAGGAAGGCTATGCCCCTCACGCTCCGCAACATCGAACTCCTCTTTGCGTCCCCGTTGTTGCACTTCACGGTGCCGGAAAGCGCGGCCCTTAACCGGGACCTCCTTGCCCTGGGGGGGACTCTGAGGGATGCCACCGAGGGCATCCAGCGATCCAACCGCAACGGTTGGCACTCGGAGGGCAATATCTTTGAGGAGGACGCCCCCGCGGTTAGTGAGCTTCGCGGCTGGGTCGAGGTGGCCCTGGAGGCGACCATGGATAAGCTCAGCGCCAAGGGTGATGGTCCGAAGCCGCGCTTTTCCCTCGAGGGATGGATGAATATCAATCCCCAGGGCGCCTTCAATGCCCCCCATACCCATCCGGACTGCCAATGGGCTGGGGTGTACTACGTAGCCCAGCCCGAGCCTAAGGGGCGCAACGGGGGCATGCTCGAGTTTCTCGATCCGCGCCCGGAGCTTCACGATTATAAGGGCCTGCGCGTGAAGGCCTTCCAGGCCAGCCGCACCCTCCGGGGCCAACCGGGGGAGCTCTATCTCTTCCCGGCCTACTTGCTGCATTGGGTCTATCCCAACGAAACGGAGGAGGAGCGGGTGTCCATCGCCTTTAACGCCAAGCTCCTGCCTCCGGAGGCCCCGACGGAGGCCGAGGCCGCCAAAGAGGTCGCCGCCTAGGGCGCGGGTTTCTAGGGAAAGGACGGCGGAGCCGCGCTATCATGCCCGGCTTCTGAACGTGCCTTGCCTGGGAGTGCCCATGACCGTCCGTACCCGCGTTGCGCCGAGCCCCACGGGGGATCCCCACGTCGGCACCGCCTACGTTGCCCTTTTCAATATGGCCTTTGCGCGAAGCCAGGGCGGTCAGTTCGTGCTGCGCATCGAAGATACGGATCAGGCCCGTTCCACGGCAGAAAGCGAGGCGGCAATTCTCGAGGCCTTCCGCTGGCTGGGGCTGGACTGGGATGAGGGCCCGGAGGTGGGCGGTCCCCAGGGGCCCTATCGGCAAAGCGAGCGGGGCGATCTTTACCAGGCCGCAGCGAAGCAGCTCGTGGCCGATGGCCATGCCTTTCCCTGCTTCTGCACCGCGGAGCGCCTCGATGAGGTTCGCCGAGCCCAGCAGCTTGCGAAGGAAACGCCGCGCTACGACGGCCACTGCCTAGGCCTTTCCCAGGAAGAGGCCGCGGCGCGCATCCACGCCGGGGAATCCCATGTGATCCGCATGAAGATCCCGGAGGCAGGGAGCTGCGTCATCGACGATCTGTTCCGGGGTTCCATCGAAATCGCCTGGTCCCAGATCGATATGCAGGTGCTGGTGAAGAGTGACGGCATGCCCACCTACCACCTCGCGAATGTGGTGGACGATCACCACATGGCGATCACCCACGTGATTCGCGGGGAAGAGTGGATCAACTCCGCGCCGAAGCATCGCTTGCTCTATGACTATTTCGGCTGGGAAGCCCCGGTGCTCGCCCATCTGCCCCTGCTGCGGAACCCGGATCGGAGCAAGCTGTCGAAGCGGAAGAATCCTACGGGCATTAACTACTACCGGCGCATGGGCTATCTGCCCGAGGCGCTGGTGAACTTCCTGGGGCTGATGGGTCACTCCATGCCCGAGGGGCAGGAGATTTTCGACGTGGAGGCCTTCATCGAGGCCTTCTCCCTTGAGCGCATCACCCTGGGGGCACCGGTCTTCGATCAGGAAAAGCTGGCCTGGTTGAACGGCCAGTGGCTGCGGGGCCTCTCCGATGAGGCCTTCGCCGATCGCGTCATGGCCTGGGGCCTGAACCGGGATGCGCTCATGCCCCTGGTGCCCCTCATTAAGCCTCGGACTGAGCGCCTGTGCGACTTGGCGCCCATGGTGGGCTATCTGCTCGGGGCGCGGCGCACGCTGGCTGCCGAGGACTTTGAAGGCCTCGCCCTGGAAGGGGAGGCACTCCTGGAGGTGCTCCAGTTCACTCTGTGGCGCCTCGAGGCCCTAGGTGATTGGACCCGTCCCCAGCTTGTGGCCACGGTGGAAGCCCTGGCGGCGGAGCTGGGCATGAAGATCCGGGTGCTGCTGGCGCCGCTGTTCGTAGCCCTCTCGGGGCAAGCCGTTTCCCTGCCGCTTTACGATTCCCTCGTATTTCTGGGGCCGGATCTCGCTCGGGCCCGGCTTCGGGATGGGCTCGAGGCCCTCGGTGGGGTGTCGAAAAAGGCCGCTAAGCGGCTTGAAAAGCGCTATGCCGAACTGGGTCAGGGCAGCGCAGACGAGGAGAGCACGGCAGAGAGTTGACACCCTCCAAAGGCGTCCATAAACTGCGCCGCCTTGCTGCTTGGAACCGGCTTCGGGGACACAGCATCTGGGGCTATAGCTCAGCTGGGAGAGCGCCTGCATGGCATGCAGGAGGTCGGCGGTTCGATCCCGCCTAGCTCCACCAACACCTTAAAACGCGGCGCTTGCCGCGTTTTTTTTTGGTTTTTCGGGACCACCCGGCTCGGTTGGGCGGCTGCACCCCTTGAGGGCGGCGCCCGGGATGCCCCTTTGGGCGAAATTCTAGGTATCTACACGAACACCGCCTGAGGTGGTGACCGGGCCAGCATTGGCGCGGCCTGGCGCCCAGCTAGGGCATGTTCTGTGTATCTACATGAACGCGAAAGCGGCGGCTTTGGAAACCCACTTTGCTGCCAATTCCTTGGCTCCCCGGGGTTAAAATCGCCACTTAGAGTTCGGGCTGTCCCCCGAATAGCCCGCCAAAACCCACTTCAATTACGCCCAAGTGTCTACATAAAATTCGGCCCGAAAGGGCGCATCCGGGGAAGGGGCGGTGACTCTTTTCTGCCTTGGCGTCAGTCGCTCAGTGCGCGTATCGTGGGTTTTCGTAGTGCTGTGAGCCACTGCAGTGAGGGGCATCCGCCATGAACCGAGATCGAGTTTTAGAGCTCTTGCGGTCGCATCGAGGGGAGTTCGAGGCACGGTTCGGAGTGAAGCACTTAGCATTATTTGGATCTACTGCGCGAGACTCTGCTAAAGCGGGAAGCGACGTGGATTTGCTGGTGACCTTCGACGGTCCCGCAACCTCGAAGCGTTTTTTCGGCACTCAGTTCTTCATAGAGGACCTCTTGGGCTGTCCCGTAGACCTTGTAACGGACAAGGCGCTCAGAGCAGAGCTGCGGCCCTATATCGAAGTTGATAGCCTCAATGTATGAGTCTGGGCAGCGCGCCAAGCGCCTTGGAAGCGCTGCTGTTTGAGGGATCTTCATGAATCACCACGCCATAACGCTTTTGCTCGCCGCGCTCTGCGTGGTGTGCCCGATGAATGCCTGGGCCCAGGCCGACGCCGGGGCTGGGCGTTTCCTTGTCGGAGGGCCGGCCCTCGGGGGCCCCGTGGAGGGGGAGCTCGATCTCATCACCCTGCGCGATCAGGGGGTGCGGGTGATCGTGGATCTCCGTCATCCGGAGGAGGGGACCCAGGGGGAAAGCGAGGGTGCGGCGCGCCTAGGCTTTGTGTATGTGAACCTTCCCGTGCGTGGGGCAGCGAGCCCGGCGGTGGTGCGCAATGTGGGGGTGCTGCTCGATGCCTACGGGCCGGAGCAGGTCTATCTCCACTGCAAGTCCGGGCAGCGCGCGGCAGAGGTCTGGGGTCGCCACCAGCTGAATCGGGGCGTGGCGCCGGAGGCGGTGATCGCCGGGGCGAGCACCTGGGGCCTCTCGGAGAAACGGGTTGGGTACCTGCGCACCCATGCGGGCTTGCCCCCGGCGGCGCCAACCGCCCCACCGGCCCCGAGCGCCCCCGCAGCGCCAAAAGCCCCCTAGGGGCAATTTTCCAAAGCGTGCAAAAGGCCCCCGAGGTGCGATCCGCGCCTCAAGCCCTGTCCCTCCTAAGCCTTCATTTTTAAGCAGTTTTTCCGGCGCGCCGGCGTCATGAAAAATTTGCTTGACAGAAAAAAACCTTCGGGAATAAAAGGGCGCCGAAGCCGGCTTGGAAAGGGCTTTACACGGCGCTTTCCGCGGTAGACCGACGCTTTCGCAGCCCTTGATGTTGTGTTCGCGTGAGGAGTTTTTGTCGTGTCCACTGTTGATGACGATGATGACTTTGATGCCATGCTAGATGACGATTTAGACGTTGATACGGACGGCGGAGACGAGGACCCCTCCTACATAGAAGGGCTCTCGGCGCCGGCGCGCCAGCTGGCCATTCGCCGTGCTCTTGAGGAGCGCTCCGAAGCCCGGGCCATGAACGCATCCCTCGATTACCTCGATCTCGACTTCGACGACGAGGACTGAGGCTGGGGCACCAGAGCTCCGGGGGAAGCTGCAGTGGTAGGCGTTTCACGATAGCCTTGCGGCCTGCCCATGCTGGGTCAGGCTTAGGGAAACGCCGTGCATTCGCTCCAGCCTCCGCCGGAACTTGATCTTCTGCTCTTTGGCGGCGGGCATGCCCACGTGGCCGTGCTCCGGTCCCTAGCCATGGCCCCTTGGCCCGGGGTGCGGGTCACCCTCGTCACCCGGGAAGTCCTTGCGCCTTATTCAGGGATGTTGCCGGCCCACGTCGCTGGCGCCTTGTCCTGGGAAGCCATGCATATCGATCTGGGCCCCCTGGCGCGCGCGGGGGGTGTCCGGCTAATTGAGGCGGAGGTGACGGGGATCGATGCGGCCCAGCGCCAGCTGCACTTTGCTGATCGGCCACCCCTAAGCTACGACGTGCTCTCCGTGGATAGCGGCATTACCCCAGCCTTGGACGAGGTGCCTGGGGCGCGGGGCAAGGTATTGCCCACGAAGCCCATTTCAACCTTTCTCCCGCGGCTGACGGCGGCCCTCGAGGCTCAGCACGACGCCCTGAACGCAGGGCAGCCCATTCGGGTGGTTGGCGGTGGGGCCGCGGGGGTTGAGCTAGCCCTTGCGCTGCGGGCCCGCCTCGGTCCGGCCGTTGCCCTGGAGCTGTTGGCCGCGGGGGAACGCATTCTTCCTGCGCTACCGGCGCGGGTGGGGCGCAAAGCGCTAAAGGCACTCTCGGCCGCAGGGATCGTCGTGCGTTTTGATGCGCGCGTAGCGGCGGTGGAAGACGGCCCGACGATGCGCCTGGCCTCCGGGGAGGCCTTACCGGCCGCCCTTGTGCTGTGGGCAACGCAGGCGGCGCCCCCGGCCTGGCTGGCGAGTTCGGGCCTGGCCCTCGATGAGGCGGGCTTCCTGGCCGTGGGGGAGACCCTGCAGAGCCTGTCCCATCCCGAGGTGTTTGCGGCCGGCGACGTCGCGGCCCTCACCCATGCGCCGCGCCCGAAGTCCGGGGTCTATGCGGTGCGCGCGGGCCCGGTGCTCACGGAAAATCTCAAAGCGTTTATTGCGGGCCAATCCCTGCGCCCGTTTAAGCCCCAGCGCCGAGCTCTCTATTTGCTGAATCTGGGGGACGGGCGTTCCCTGGCGGCCCATCCCTGGCTCCCGGCCTGGGTAGGGCGGCCCCTGTGGCGCCTGAAGCTGGCGATCGATGAGCGCTTTATGGCGCGCTTCCGCTTGCCGCCCATGGCCGAGGCGGAGGCTGCGCCCTCCCATCTTGCAGGGACGGGGACGGGGCGCGGCGTGGCCCTCATGCGCTGTGAAGGCTGCGGCAGCAAGCTCGGCCCGGACACGCTCCGGGCGGGCCTTGCGGCGCTTCCCGGGGGCGCAAGGCCCCTAGAAGACGCGACGCCCGTGGCGGGGGCGCCGGGGCTGTGGCAAAGCATCGATGGCTTCCCCCTGCCTGTGGACGACCTTTACCTGGGCGGACGCCTCGCCGCCCAGCATGCGCTGAGTGATCTCTACGCCCTGGGGCTTGAGCCCCGACAAGCCTGGGCCTTGGCAACGGTGCCCGTGGCCCTCGATCGACTCATGGCGCGAGATCTAGGCCAGCTCATGGCCGGGGCGGAAGCTACGCTCTCCGCTGCCGGCTGTGAGCTTGCGGGCGGCCACTCCCTCGAGGGACCTCGGGCGGAGCTGGCCCTTACCGTGCTTGGGGCGGAAGCGCCGGGGTCCGCGCCGCTGCTCAAAAGCGGCGCCCAGGAGGGTGATGTGCTGATTCTGACCAAGGCCCTCGGGGTGGGGGTGGCCCTGGCGGCTTCGGCGAAGGGCGCGGCATCGAGCACGGTGCGCCAGGCGGCCCTGGCCTTGATGCTTGAGCCCTCAGCCCCTGCCTTGCCCGTCCTCCGCGCCCACGGGGTGCGGGCCCTGACGGACGTCACGGGCTTCGGGCTTCTGGGCCACGCCCTCGAAATTGCCGAGGCCAGCGGCCTGGGCCTCACCCTTGATCCTGCGGCCCCCGTGGCCCTCGGTGGCGTGCTGCCACTTCTGGCTGCGGGGGAGGGGGCCCAGCTTGCGGAGGCCAACGCCGCGCCCCTGTCGATGGCGGAAGGGAAGAGTGTGGACATCGCCGATCCCCGGGTGCGCCTGCTCTGCGACCCCCAAACCTGCGGGGGCCTTCTTGCCGCCGTGCCGGCAGCAAGGGCGGAGGCCTGCCTGCAGGCCCTGCAAAACGCTGGCTTTGCCTCGGCCCGGGCCGTGGGGCGCTTAACGGCGGAGGCCGGCCTTTATCTGAGCGAAGCGCACTTCCATGACTGATTTGTTCTCCGAGCTGCTGGTGATTTTCCTGGCTTCCCTGGCCATGGTGGCCCTGTGCCGGCCTCTAAAGCTTCCGGCGACCCTCGGCTACTTTTTTGCAGGGGCCCTCGTGGGGCCCACGGGCCTCGGCTGGGTGAAGAACCCGGAGGATCTCGCGCTGCTCGCGGAACTTGGCGTGGTGCTGCTGCTCTTTACCCTGGGGCTCGAGTTCTCCCTGCCGCGCATGCTGTCCATGCGCCGTGCGGTCTTTGGGTTGGGGTCGACGCAGGTGCTGCTCACCACGACGCTCTTTGCGGGCACGCTGGCCTATGCGGGGCTGGAGCTCGGCCTCGCCATTGTGATTGGTGGGGGCCTGGCCCTGTCCTCTACGGCGCTTGTGTCCCGGGAACTGGCCGTCACCGGGCAGCTTCAGCAGCGCCATGGGCAAACGGCCCTGGGGATTCTGCTCTTTCAGGATTTGGCCGCCGTGCTCTTCCTGATCCTTGTGCCGGCGCTTGCGACGGACGGTGCCGCCGGGCTTGGGCTCTCCGTCGCTCTGGCGGCGGGGAAGGGCGTGGCCCTTTTCCTAGGCCTCATGGCGGTGGGGCGCTATGTGCTGCCGCCCCTGTTCCATGAGATTGCCCGATCCCGCTCCGAGGAGCTTTTTGTGCTGAGCGCCCTGGCCGTGGTGCTCGGCGCCGCCTGGCTAACCCACGCGCTGCACATGTCCATGGCCCTGGGAGGCTTTGTGGGGGGCATGATGCTCGGGGAGAGCCGCTATCGCCATCAGCTGGAAGCGGATATTCGCCCCTTCCGGGATCTGCTGTTGGGGGTGTTCCTGGTCAGCGTGGGCATGATGCTGAACCTGCCCCTGCTCGCGGAATACTGGCCTCGGATTCTCGCCTTTGGCCTTTTGCTGGTGCTCGTGAAGTTTGTCCTCATTGCGCTGATCGCTCGGGTTCTGGGGGAAAAATCTCGGGATGCGGTGCGCTCCGCCGTGGTCCTGGCGCAGGGGGGCGAGTTCGCCTTTGCCCTGCTGGCGCTAGCGGCCAGCTACGGGCTTGTGCCTGCCGATGTACAGGCCTTCATGGTCGCCGTGACCCTGGTCAGCATGGTGCTCACTCCGGCCCTGGTCCGGGGCAGCGGCGTCGTGACCGATCGCATCCTAGGCGCCGAGGAGACCGTTCCCCTGGCCACCCTCAGCGAGCCCCTGCCCGCGGCCCGTGGGCGCGTGCTCATCCTGGGCTATGGCCGGGTGGGGCAGGTGATTGGGCGCATGCTCGAGGAAACGGGGGTGCCCTATGGCGCCCTGGATTCGGACCCGGCTCGGGTCAATGAGGCCACCCTGGCCGGGGTGCCCATCCGCTTTGGGGACGCGGCCCGGGCTGAACTTCAACGGGGCCTGGGGCTCGAGAGCTCGAGCCTCGTAGTCGTGTGCATCGATGATTGGCAGGGGGCCCTTCGGGCCTTAACCAGCGCTCGGGAGCTCAACCCCACGGTCCCCATCCTGGTACGCAGCCGGGACGACCGGCATATGGAAGCCTTCCTCGAAGCCGGGGCGACGGAGGTGGTCCCGGAGACCTTCGAGTCCTCTCTCATGCTCTTTACCCACGTCATGGCCCTGTTGCGCCACGATCGCGCCGATACGGAAGCGGCCCTGGATCGGGTGCGGGCAGACCGCTACCACCTGCTGCATGGCGTGATCGCCGGGGAGCGGCATAGCCTCTATCCTGAAGTGCTCCACCCCGTGGTGCTCCCGGCGGGGGCGGCGGTGCTGGGCCATCCTGCGGCGCAGGCCCTGCCGGCAGCGCTCGAATCGGTAACTGTGGAACAGGTGCGGCGGGGGGAGGCCCTGCTGGATTTGGAAACGGCGGGGCCGCTGGAGCCGGGAGACGTGCTGCTACTGCTGGGACCCCAGCGCGAAGTGGAAGCGGCGGAGGCGGCGCTGCTCGCGGGCTAGGTCGACGCCTTGGCCTCCTTCGCCGCGGCCCGCTCGCTTGGGCGATCATAGATCCCTCGCCACGGTGCCTTCTCTTCATTGATCCTCTTGAAGCACTCACGAAGTGCGCTGCGGAGCACCTCGGCCGCCGGGGCTGGACTGCGATCGGCGCGCCAGGCCACGCAGGCGGGAAGGCGCTGGGTGCTTTGGAGCTCCTTAATGGGAAGCTTGACCATCTCCCCGTCTTGGAGAAAGTAGTTCGCCTGCATGGCCGGGATAATGGCGATGACTTCGGCGGTGAAGACGAGGTTCGAAATGAGCTGCATGTTCTCCGAGGTGACGTAGCTTTCCCGGGTTTGTTGCGGGGTTAGTCCCAAGGCCGCTTCCAGCGCTGCAAAGGGCGCATGGTAGCTATCGGGAAGATCGGCCCCGACCACCCGGTAGGGCGCCAGCTCAAGTAGGGATTGGGGCTTGGCTTCCACCGCGGGATGATCGGCCCGGCATACCGCGATGGGGTAGGGGAAGGGGTAGCGCTCAAAGCTCAATTCGTCGTGATCGCGCTCTTCATCTGGGCCGAGCCAGAGATCGATGCGATGGGCGAGGAGGGCCTCATCCCGCTCCCGCCAGGAAACGTTACGCACGGTGAAGCGAAAGCCCGGGTGCTCCTTGGCGACCATCGCTAGGGCCTGGCCAAGCACCGCCTGAGCAATGGACGGATCGGCGCCGATGACCAGCTTGCCCGTCTCCACGGACTGCATCAGTTCGATTTCGTGATTGGCGGTGCGCATCGCGTCGAGGGAACGGCGCGCAGCCGCCACCAGCACCTCGCCGTAGGCCGTGGGAACGGTGCGCCGGCCTACGCGTTCAAAGAGTTTGACGCCGTAGCGGGCTTCGAGGCGGGAAACGGTCTGGGAGAGGGCCGAATGGGTCACCCCAAGCAGCTCAGCGGCTTGGCGATAGCTCGCCAAATCCGTGAGGGTCACGATATGCCTCAGCTGACTTTCCGATGCCATGGGGTCTCCTGGGAATAATTCCTGACCGTGTGAGTCGGGATAGTAAGGCTAAATAATTGCAAATTGCAATTAACTGCCCGGGCGTCCTGAGGCCGCAACCCGGGAGGGCCTTGGGAAGACATCGCCCCAGGGGTCGGTCCCGCCGGCGGTCAGGCCCTTAAAGGCTTCCGCAATGGTGCCCCGGAGCACCTCCGCGGCGGGGGAGGGGCTGCGCTCCTCCCGCCAGGCTACGCAGGCGGGGAGATGCTTACTGCTCGTGAGCTCCTTCACGGGAAGGATGGCCAGTTCCCCATCGCGAACGAAATAGGACCCCAGGGTTGCGGGGACCAGGGCAATCACCTCCTCCATAAAGAGCAGGGAGAGAATGAGGTGTGGATCCTGGGCGACAACGTATTGGGTTTTCGATTCGCTCGGCGAAAGATCCAGGGCGTCGAAGGCCTTTGCCACGGGCTGAAAGGGCGCATGGAAACTCTTCGGAAGATCCATGCCGATAACCCGATAGGCAGCCAATTCCTTCAGGGACAGGCCGTTCCGATGTCGTTCCAGCGCAGGGTGGTTCGCCTTGCAGAGGGCCACGGGGTAGGGAAAGGGATGGCGATCAAAAGCGAGGTCGGGATGGTCCACCTGCTCATCGGGGCCCAGCCAGATGTCCACCTCATGGTCGAGCAGCGCTTGGTTGCGCTGGCGCCAGCTCACCGTCTTCACCACGAAGGTAAAGCCTGGATGGGCCCGCCCTGCGAGGGTAAGGGCCGTGCCCAGCATGGCCTGGCTAATGGCGGGGTCGGCCCCAATGCACAGGCGACCGCTTTCCACGGACTGCATCAGCTCGATTTCGTGATTGGCTGCGCTCATGGCCTCGAGAGACTGGCGAGCCGCCTCGACCAGCACGGCCCCGTAGGCCGTGGGCACGGTACGCCGGCCCACCCGCTCAAACAGTTTGACGCCGTAGCGCGCCTCCAAGCGGGAAACGGTTTGGCTGAGGGCGGAGTGGGTTAGGCCAAGGGTTTCCGCAGCCTGGCGATAGCTGGCGAGATCGGTGAGGGTCACAATGTGGCGGAGCTGATTTTCCGAGGCCATGGTGCCTCCTTGGGAATAAACCTGACCAAAGTGCTCGGAATAGTAAGTCTCAGTAATTAAAAAATGCAATCAAACGTTCACAATTGCTTCATATTCGAAAGGCGCCACCTCGCCTGACGGTTCCACGGGCCCGAGCGGCGACCCTTGCCCTCAAGCTTTTTCTCCCTCCTGCCGAATGAACTTTTCAGCGCCGCAACGAAGGCCAACCCTGCCGCTCAGAAGAGCATTGGCAGAGCAGCCCTAAAGCGTTGCCCGGTACTGTCGATTGCAGCGTTAGGCGGGATCGATCCGCCGTTCATCAACTGACGTCGAGAAAGAGGACATAACCATGGCACTTGTCGTCAACACGAACGTGGCTTCGATCCAAGCCCAATACAACGTGAATAAAACCAACCAATCCATGCAGGATGCGATGGCAGCTCTGTCGTCTGGGTCGCGGATCAATTCCGCTTCCGATGATGCAGCGGGGCTCTCTATTTCTTCGCGTATGGATTCTCAGATCCGAGGCCTCACCCAAGCCATTCGTAATGCCAACGACGGCATTAACATGGTGGATACGGCCGAAGGCGCGATGGACGAAATCACCAACATGCTTCAGCGCATGCGTGAGCTTGCCCTCCAATCCGCTACGGACACCAATACCTTAGAGGACCGGCAGAACCTTGATGCTGAGGTTCAGCAGCTGAAAGCTGAAATCGATCGCGTAGCGAGCACGACGCTCTTCAACAACCAGGCTCTGCTGGACGGTAGCTACGCCTCCAAGACGCTGCAAATCGGTTCGGAAGCCTCCCAGACCCTTTCCCTCTCCATTGGGAACATGTCGTCCACGGCTCTTGGGACTTCCGCCGTCGGCTCCGGCGTTTCCGGTGTGACGAGTAACACTGCGACCGGTACGGAAGCGACGGAGACCGTGACCCAAATTGCTTTCAACGGCAACGATACCTATGGCTTTACGCTAACCGTTGGCGAAGGGGATGGGGCGACGACTGAAGCGTTAACTATCGCCAACGCTCGGGTTGTAGGGAATGACGCGCAGGACGTGGCAGACAAGATCAATGCCGCCATCACCGCAGCTGTAACCGCAAACACTTTGGCTAGTGGTGTGGTTTCGGCAAGCGCTAATGGCAACGTAGTAACAATCCGCAACGCAGTTGGTGATAGCGTCGCTGTTTCTTCGTTTACTTCTACGGCAAACGGAACGGCTAGCTACTCCAGTATCAGTGGTGCGGGCTCGAGCGTTTTACTGGATGAGACCGCGGCAGTAACCTCGGCGACCAACTCCGGCGGCGGAGCTGCTTCCACTGCGTCTGGTTCTCTGACCCTTCAGGCAGGCAAGGACTACAGCTTCCGCCTGAATGGAACTCTGATTGAGATAACTAATCTCGGTACCACCACTTCGGAAGCTGATGCGCTTGCCGCCATGAAGCTTGCCATTGGAGCTGGCGGGGCAGGGTCGACGGTAGCAGGGCAGGTGTTTAGCCTCCAGGACACGACCGGTAACGACATTCAAATTACCAACTTCACCGCTGCTTCGTCCCCCACCGGGTCAGTTGGCTCTATGGTGATGACCGTTCGCGTTGATGCGGATTCCAACACTCCGTCCAACACCTACGCTAACGGCGGAAGCGATACGACTGATATCGATGGAACGGATATCGTGCAGTTCTCCTTCACGGAAGCTGAGGCTGATTATTCTTTCGATATTGATGGCTCGACCTTCACGGTGGCAACGGCCTCCGCTGGGGCAACGCTTGCCGAAGCGCTGGCAACGACCAGGGACGCTATCAATGCTTTGGGAGCGGTCAACACCAAGGTAGAAGCCCGTGTGGTTGATGGCAAGCTTGAGATCGAAAACCTGCAAGCCGCTGGTACCGCGGTTACTGTCGACAACTACTCCTCTACCGGTAAGGCTGCGGTGACTGCCGGTACGGCAACTCTTGGAGCCACGAACTTGGTTACCCAGGGAACCGGGTCGACCACCAATGGCACGGTAGCAACTGCCTCCGAGATGACCATGCAGTTCTCTGAGGACGACAGCTACTCCTTCCAGATTGGCGGCCAGACCATTACCGCGACGATCGCCGGGGGTTCCCTCGCTAACGTCATCTCCGCCGTCAATTCGGAGTCGAACAACACGGGTGTCACGGCCTCTGAAAGCAATGGTCTACTCCTATTGACCAACGCCTCAGGCGGTGCGATCAACGTCACCAGCTTCAGCTCCACTGGCACGGGTTCCGTTAACGTTGCCAACGCTGCCGGACAGGGTACCTCGGTTATCCTCGATGACACCGCAGCAGTTACCGGCGGTTCCACGGCCGCTGCCGGCCGCGCTGAGGCAACGGTGATGGATCTCACGCTTGATGCAACGGACGATCTGACCTTCAAGATCTCCGATGGGCGTACCGTAGCTATTGTTCGGAAGACGAGCTGGGATCCGACGAACAATGCAGCCATGCTGGCGGAAATCCAGTCGGCGCTCAGCAATGTGGGCTCTGACATCAGCGCAGCCACCACCGGTGCCGGTGCAAAGATCACGCTCACCAACAACAAAGGTGGTGCTATCGAGCTCACGAATTTCACGAGCGACTCCACCGGCATCATGACCGCTACACCTGGCCAAGGGCAGGGCGTTGGTAAGTTGTTGAATGACGACGGCATCACGGGCTCGCAAGCTGCTGTCTCCGCTATCGCGGTGGTCGATCAAGCAGGGGCAAATGCTTCCATCGATACGATCGATCGCGCCATTGAGCAGATCAACGGCGAGCGCTCCAAGCTGGGTGCGGTCTCCAACCGGCTCGACTACACGGTCAGCAACCTTGGGAACATCGTGTCTAACACGGCGGCATCTCGGTCGCAGATCGAGGACGCGGACTTCGCTGCCGAGTCGGCTAACCTGGCCAAGAACCAGATCCTGCTCCAAGCAGGGACGGCCATGCTGGCGCAGGCGAATGCCTCTCAGCAGACGGTGCTCTCCCTCCTCGGCTAAGCCTGAGGGAGGTCCAGGCTCGGCCCTCGCAGCCAGGGGCCTAGCCCAATTCCACTGCCCGGTCTGGTCTCCAGTCCGGGCAGTGTTGTTTTTGCCGGTGAGTGTCGTAGCCTAGGGCGTTGATTGAGGAGCATTTATGGCCAGCGCAAAGCCCCCCTGTGAGGTCTGCCGCTTGATTCGCGGCTACCTCCTTATGTTTGTTCCCATGCTCATCATGCTGGTGGTGCTGCGTCTGAACGGGGAGGGCGCGTCGCCCCTAGGGAGCGTGGATCTCTCGAAGGCGCTGGCCTGGGTAATTGCTCTGGCCGTTGTCGCTCAGGTTGGATGGAAGGCATACCATGAATTCGGGCCAGGACGGCGCCGCTAACGCGCCGAATTGTTGGCGCTGTACCCACTTTGCCACGAGCTGGGATGCTCGAGCGCGCTATGCCTGTCGGCTTCATGGATTCAAGACGCCGCGGCTTCCGTCGATTGAAGTGTTACAGGCTGATGGGCGCGGTTGCATGGGTTTTCAGGATAAGGGAGGTCCCCAGTGAAGGCACGGTGGAGCTTGATGGTTGCGGCGCTGGCCCTCGTTATAGCTTTGGGAGCGCCTGCCAAAGGGGCCGTCGATGAGGCGCAGGCCGCCTTCGATCGTGGCCACTACGCGACCGCCATGCGGGCTTGGCGGGTTCGCGCGGCCCTCGGGGACGCCAACGCTCAAACCAATGTTGGCTACCTATATGAACAAGGC
The DNA here is from genome assembly GCA_038153445.1 of Pseudomonadales bacterium. GTDB lineage: Bacteria > Pseudomonadota > Gammaproteobacteria > Pseudomonadales > Azotimanducaceae > Salivita. Next base: position 3,813 of record JAYOYG010000035.1, on the reverse strand, counting down.
CTTTCGGTGCGCCAGGACTACGCGGAGGCGCTTAAGTGGTATCGCCGCGCCGCTGAGGCGAAGCAGCCTCAAGCCCTGCATAACCTCGGCATGCTTTATCACCATGGCTATGGGGTGGCGAAGAACGCCCGGGAGGCCATGACGTTCTTCGAGGAGGCGGCCGAAGGCGGGCTCGCCGAATCCCAGTACATGCTGGGGCTCCACTATCACGCCGGGGATGGGGTGCGCATGAGTCCGGGCACAGCGCTGTCCTGGTTTCTGAAGGCGGCGGGGCAGGGCTATGCGGAAGCGCAATTCATGGCCGCCCTGGTGATGCTCTCGGGGGATGCTGCCGATGCGCCCATGCCGAAGCATGCCTATGTGTGGGCAGAGGTGGCGCGCCGCCGCGGCTACGCGCCTGCAGAAGAGGTGCGCCAGTTCGCTGAGCTGAAGCTTGATGATGATGAAATCGAGTCCCTCCGTCCCCTTGTGGATATCTGCCTCGAGTCCGCCTTTAAGCGTTGCCCGAAGGCCTAAAACCCTATTTTTCTGGGCGTTTCCCTCAAGCTTCCCGAGCTCCCGTCGATTATTTAAGAAGCGTTAGCTTGCTTAAGATCGAAAGGGAGCCTTTCATGAGTTCAGCCGCTCGTCGTGCCCTGGCCGCCTATGGCGCCGTTCATACGCAAACCGTTGCTGATGGCGCCGACCCCGCCACCCTAGTGCGCTTGCTCTTCGACGGGGCCATAGACGCGCTGTTGGACGCCGAAGGCTGCATCGCAAGGAATCACCGGCAGAGCAAGGCGAAGGCACTACAGAAGGCCACAGAGATCGTCCTGGCACTTAAGACCTCTCTGAATGCTGAAGCCGGTGGCGAGCTCGCGGGCACTTTGGATGAGCTTTACAGCTACTGTCTCCGACGCCTTCTGCACGGGAACCTCCACAATGATGTGGCCGCCGTGCAGGAGGTGCGGGGTCTCCTCGAGGAGCTTCGTACCGGCTGGGGCGAGATGGCCACGAAGCAGAAGCAGGGCGCCTGAGGTGGCGGCTGAGGTTCTTCGTGAGCCCCTTGAGAGTATCCCCTTAGTGCTCGGTGCCCTTCGGGAAGCCCTAGGCCAGCTTGAGGGCCAGAAGCCTTCCGATGCGCTGCTGGTGAGAATTGAAGCGCTGGCGTCTCTTTTGCCCGGGTCCGCGCCGGTGCCGGAAGACCTTCGCGACCTTGCGGAGCACCTCGGCGCCTTCGGGCGGTTCCTCAAACGTAGCCTATCTGCCCCGGAGACCCTCGCTCACCTTGCCAGGCCCACGGCCGAGCTTTGCTTGGCTTGGAGGATCTCTGCGGAAGCGCTGTCTGCCCGTATTGATGGCACTTATTAAATTTGGCGTTTCTGTGTTGCCTTCCTGGGCCCAAGGGTTAAGGTTAAGCCCGTAGATCGCGCGCAATCGGGGGCCGCCTTGGGCTACCAATTAGATGATGCTTTGGCCCTCGTCGGCGCCTCCGCCGCTGTGGAAGGGCTGCGCGCGCTCATCGCTCAGGTGGCCCAGTCCTCTGCCACGCTCCTCATCCGGGGGGAAAGCGGCACGGGCAAGGAAGTGGTCGCCCGCCTCGTGCACGCCCAAAGCCCCCGCGCCGATGCTCCCTTCGTACCCGTGAACTGCGGCGCCATTCCCGCCGATCTTCTCGAAAGCGAACTCTTTGGCCATCGCAAGGGCGCCTTTACCGGGGCCTTGGCGGACCGGCTTGGGCGGTTTCAGCTCGCTAACGGGGGCACGCTGTTTCTGGACGAGATCGGCGATATGCCGGCCTACATGCAGGTGAAGCTTCTTCGAGTGCTCCAGGAACGGCAGGTCGAGCCGGTCGGGGGGATCGCCCCGGAGTCCGTGGATGTGCGCGTGGTGGCGGCGACCCACCGCGATCTTGAAAAGGCCGTGGCCGACGGATCCTTTCGCGAGGACCTCTACTATCGCCTCAATGTGATTCCCGTGGAGGTGCCGGCCCTGCGGGAGCGGTTAGACGATCTGCCCCTGCTGACCGAATACCTCTCAGCGCTCCACGCCCCGGACGGCGCCGAGCCTCTCACGCTAAGCGAGAGTTTTATGGCTTTGTTGGCCCGGCATGATTGGCCGGGCAACGTGCGGGAGCTTTCTAACCTCCTTCAGCGCTTTTCTACGCTTTATCCCGGCACTTGCCTGGAGCCCGAGAGCGTTCCCTCGTCCCTCTTGCCCCAGGGGCTCCTGGCGCCGGAGGGGAACCCCTTTGCAGCGGCGCCCGCCGGCGATGATCCCCTGGGGCTTTTGCTTGGCAAGGCGCCAGCCAATCCTGTGGAGGCAGCGATCATGGCGGGGCAGGGCTGGGGGGCGTTTCCGGAGGAGGGGGTCTCCCTGCGGGAGCAGCTGGCGGAATTTGAGTCCACGCTGATTGCCCGGGCCCTGGATGCCGCCGGGGGTAATGTCTCCCAGGCGGCGCGCTTGTTGAAGGTTCAGCGCACCACCTTGATCGAGAAAATTAACAAGTACGAACTCACCTCCTAGCCTGTCCGTTTTTCGTCAATCGACGGCGCACCGTCGACGCTTTCCCCCGCTTTTGCTGCCTGCTCTTCTGAATAATCTTTTAAATTCAGTGGCCTAAGAGTTGGCACGATCAGTGCTTTAGCTCTTGCAACGGCAACTCCTCACCGCTTCCGGCAAGGGAGCGGCAAGGTTAGGGAACGCAGCATGAGCAAAGCAGTACGCCAGGTGATGTGGTGGCTTGATCCCCGGGGCCTTCCGGAGGCGGAAGACCGAGCCTGCCTTGAGGCCCTCGGCCTTGCGGCCGTGCTTCCCGGGTCCTTCGAGGCGAGCACCGCTGGGGCGCCGGTGGCGCTGGTCCTGGCCCTAGAGGGGCAGGGCACGCTCGCCCAACAGCTTGAGCAGTATGGCCTTGGGCAGGCTGCGAGCCTGCTTCCCCTGATCGTTCGCGTACCCCCGCGGAACATCACGGCGGCGGTGCGGGTGCTCGACGAAGGCGCCTCCCACGCCCTGGCCTACGACGACTTCTCCCGGGCGAGCTGGGAGGATGCGGCCGCCCGCATTCAGGCCGCCCAGGCAGGGCCAGCCTACGTCTTTGTGGACCCCGCAAGCCTGCGGGTACTGGAACTCGCGGAGCGCGTGGCGCGCACGGAAGTCAGTGTATTGCTGGAAGGCCCCACGGGCGCCGGCAAGGATGTGCTCGCGCGGGTGATCCATGAAGGCTCGGCCCGGAGCGATAAGCCCTTCGTCGCCTTCAACTGCGCCGCGCTGCCGGAACATCTCATTGAAGATGCGCTCTTCGGTCATGAGAAGGGGGCCTTTACCGGCGCCCACAAGGATCACCCGGGGCTCTTTGAGCAGGCTCAGGGCGGCACGCTCTTCCTCGACGAAATTGGCGATATGCCCCTGCACCTGCAGGCGAAGCTCCTGCGCGTGCTTCAGGAGCGGCAGTGCGTTCGCCTCGGCTCCACCCGTGCCATTGATCTCGATATCCGCGTCATTGCGGCCACGCACCGGAAGCTGACCCAGCGCATTCGCACCGGGGAGTTCCGGGAGGATCTGTTCTTCCGCCTGGCCACCTTCCGCCTCGCGGTGCCGGCCCTCTGCGAGCGCCCCGGGGACATCGTGCCCCTGGCCTGTACTTTCCTCAGCCAGCATGCCCCGGCGAGTACGGCGCCGATCCTCAGCGTTGAGGCGGAGCAGGCCCTGTGCGCGCACCGCTGGCCCGGGAACGTGCGCGAACTCCAGAACGTGATCCAGCGCGCCCTCGTACTCTCTGGAGGCGAGGCCGTGGGCCTGGAACACCTGATGTTTGATTACGACGACGGGGAG
>JAYOYG010000034.1:20856-22133 GCA_038153445.1 Pseudomonadales bacterium | reverse complement strand
CCGCCCAGGGCGCCGCCGAGGGCCTCTGCGGACAGGCCAAAGCCGATGACCGGCGGAGCCGCCACGGCAATCACGCCGGGGACAAGCATGCGCTTCAGCGCCGCGGAGGTGGCGATGTCCACGCACTTCGCCGTATCCGGGGTGCCCGTGCCTTCGAGGAGGCCAGGGATTTCCCGGAACTGGCGGCGGATTTCCTGGATCATTTCCATCGCCGCATCGCCCACCGCAGTCATGGTAATGGATGCGATGAGGAAGGGAATGAGGCCGCCGAGGAACAGGCCGATCAGCACCTGGGGATCGCCGATGTGCAGGGTGAAGCTGCCTGCGCCGGCGCTGGCCCGGGTGTGCTCCACCGTTTCCACGAACGCCGCGATGATCGCCAGCGCCGCAAGGGCCGCTGCGCCAATGGCGAAGCCCTTACCGATGGCTGCGGTGGTGTTGCCGAGTTCGTCCAGGGAGTCGGTGATCTTCCGCGTCCCTTCCCCGAGGCCGCTCATTTCCGCGATGCCCCCGGCGTTATCGGCCACGGGACCGTAGGCGTCGATAGCCATCGTGATGCCGACGGTGGCCAGCATGCCCAGGGCCGCGATGCCCACGCCATAGAGACCCGCGAGCTGGGTGGAGGCGAAGATGATCGCGCAGATGGCGAGCACGGGAATCACCACGGACTGCATGCCCACGGCAAGGCCCGTGATCATGACCGTGGCCGAACCCGTTTCCCCGGATTCAGCGATGCGCACGATGGGCTTGGAGCTCGTGTAGTACTCGGTGGTAAGACCGATCACGATGCCGCCGACGGCGCCGGCAATCACGGACATCCAGACGTCAGCAGAGACGCCGGTGCCGGTGATGACGAAGTAGGACACGCCGATAAAGAGGATCGGGGCGCCGATGGTGCCGAAGCGGAGGGCCGTCGCCGGCTCCCGGTCGGACATGAGGCGAACGAGCACGATGCCCACGAGGGAGCAGATCAGGCCCGCGGAGGCCAGCAGCAGGGGCAGACCCATGAGGGCGGCCCGGGAATCGGCTTCTTCCGTAATCCCCGGCGTGAGGCCGGCGAGGGCGGCGATGCCGATGGTCGACGCAATGGCGATGGAGGCGATCATGGAGCCGCAGTAGGACTCGAAGATGTCCGAGCCCATGCCGGCGACGTCGCCCACGTTGTCCCCTACGTTGTCGGCAATGACGCCGGGGTTGCGGGGATCATCTTCCGGGATGCCCGCTTCCACCTTGCCCACGAGGTCGGCGCCGACGTCGGCGCTCTTCGTGTAGATGCC
>JAYOYG010000034.1:10436-20756 GCA_038153445.1 Pseudomonadales bacterium | reverse complement strand
GTTTGAGCGTTTAGCGCGAAGTACAGCGCCACCACGAGGATGCTCGCGAACATGAGGAGCATCGTGTATTCCCGGCGCATAAAGACCATGGCGCCGAGGTGGATGGCATCACCAATTTCCTTCACCTTGCCTTGACCTTCGGGATAGCGCTTCACCATGCCGTAGATCACGAAGGCTGCCAGTAGGCCCAGCACCCCAAAGGCTGGGGGCAACATCTGCAGGGACTGTGCTAAATCCGCCATGCAAACCTCTCTATAGGAAAAAATGCGTAAGCCGAGCCGAGCCACTGGGCAGCGCTCTAGGGCGCCGTTTCCAATGGGCGGATCCAACGCTCAGTGTGGACCCCCGTTCCCCCCGGCGGCTTAGGCTGAGCGGCTGGGATCATACCGGAGGCGCGGGTCAAAGGGCCAATCCCCAGGCATGCCCTGGGCTTACGCGGTATACTTCGGCCTTACCCCCTCAAGTTGTCTACAGTCGAGATCCCCCCATGAGTCTCTCCAGTGTCTCCCCCGGGCCCCGAGCCCCGGAGGAAGTAAATGTTGTGATTGAAATCCCCGCAGCGACGGGGCCCGTAAAGTACGAAGTGGATAAGGTCACGGGCGCCATCTTCGTTGACCGCTTCATGGCCACGCCCATGTTCTATCCCTGCAACTACGGCTACGTGCCCGAGACCCTCGCCGAGGACGGGGACCCCGCCGACGTGCTGGTGGTCACCCCCTATCCCCTGCTGCCGGGCTCCGTCATCGTCGCTAAGCCCGTGGGCGTGCTGCGCATGGAAGATGAGTCCGGCTACGACGCCAAGATCCTTGCCGTGCCGCCAGCCAAGCTCACCGCGGAATACGCAGACGTTGCGGAAATCACCGACCTCCCGAACACCCTGCGCCAGCGCATCGAGCACTTCTTTGAGCACTACAAGGATCTCGAGCCCGGTAAGTGGGTCCGGCTTTCCGGCTGGGGAGACGCGGAGGAAGCCCGCCAGGTGATCCAGGCCTCCATCGAGCGCCACAAGGGCGCCCAATAGGGGCGCCCCGCGGGGTTCGCTCTCGCTTCGGCCTAGCCCTGAGCGAGGAGATCCCGGAGGTCGCTGATGGCCGCGTTGGCCCGGGCGATGTGAGAGGCCATGACCAGGCTGTGGTTGGCGAGAAAGCCGAAGCCCGTGCCGTTAACAATCATGGGGCTCCAGATGGGGTCCTGGGTCGGCTCGAGATCGCGGATGATCTGCTGCAGGCTCACCAGCGCATTTTTGTTCACCAGCACGTCGTGGAAGTCCCGCTCCACGGCTCGGAGCAGGTGCAGCAGCGCCCAGCTTTGCCCCCGGGCTTCATAGAAGACGTCGTCGATTTCCAGCCAGGGGGTTTTCTCCGCGCTCTCCCGAGGGCGGGCCGTCGCCTGCCGGGCGGACGGATCCCCCGCCAGGGCCGTGTCGAGCTGGCGTCGCCCCACGGCGTTAGAGAGACGTTGGGATAGGGACCCCAGGCGCGTATCGACCGTAGCCAGCCAGGCGCGCAGGTTATCGGCCCGGGCGTAGAACTGGGCGTTGGGCTGCTGGGGGTCGGAGAGGCGGGCGAGGTAGTCCTCAAGGAGCCGGGCCCCATCGCGATACTCGTCTTCGGTCTGGGGAAAGAGCCAGGAACTGTTGTCGAAGAAGAATTTCCCCTCGGCTTCGGCTAGGGCCGGGTCCTCGGCGGATTGGGACTGGGCCCGGGAAAGGTCGTTGCGCATGATGCGGGCCATGTCTCGAATCTGTACCAGCACCCCAAATTCCCAATTCGGAAGGTTGTCCACCACGGCGCCGGGAGGCAGCAGGTCGTTCGATAGATAGCCGCCGGGCTTGTCGAGCAGGGTTTGGGACAGGGCGAGGAGCGTGTGGGTCGTAAGGTAGCCGGTGACCAGAGGGCGTTGTTGCGCTTCAGCATGAGCCCGGGCTGCCTCCTCCACGGAGAAGGGGGCAGGCTCCCGGCTCCACCACCAGCCGAGGGCTGTTACCCCGAGCAGGAGCAGGCCTGCGGTGGCGAGCCCAAGGCGCAGGGGCCAGCGGGAGGGGCTGGACGTTTGGGGCGTGGCGGTCGTGGTCTGGGACTCTTCCATGGTGCTCTCCTAGCGCTCCCGAAGGGGGAGGGTCACGGTGTAGCGCGTGCCCTTGGCGTCGATCAGCGTAATTTCTCCGACCGCCCCAGGCGCCGGCGGTGCCCAGCCAAACAGCATGAGGTGATCACCCCCGGGGGCGAAGCGCCGGATCTCCCCGGCCTCTAGGCTGACCGTCGGAAGCTCGCGCATGCGCATGAGATCGCCGTCCCGGACCATGGTGTGGAACTCCACCCGCTCCGCCAGGGGGCTTTCCGCAGCCACCAGCGTCACCGGCGCCGTGGCGGTGAGGGTGAGGTAGGCCGCGCTTCGGTCTTGGCCTGGGGGCGGAAGGCGGATCCAGCCTTCGCTCAGGGATAGGGCCGCGGGTGCTTCCTCGGCCGGGGCGCAGCCCGCAGCGCCGGCGAGCAGGGCGGCGAGCAGAAGGGCGAGGCCGGGGGCGCGAAGTGCGTTCATGGGGTGGGGCTCCGGGGTGGGGATCGTGGGGAGTGTGCAAAGGACTCAGGGGCCCAGTGTACGGCGCGAGGGCTGCGCCGTCAGGGGGCTAGAGCTGCTATTCTCCCGCGCTTAAGCCCTATGCGAGGTTAAGCGAGCGCCGTGCGCCTTTTCCGCTGTTGTCTATTGCTGCTGATGATCGCGCTCGGGGCCACCGCGGCGGCGGCCCCCTTTTCCCCCCAGAACCCGCCGGGCTTTAGCGCCAGCGCAGACTTCCTGCCGGTGGACGAGGCCTTCGTGGTGGGGGCTTCCCTCGCTTCGTCGCCCCGGGTGTTCTGGCAAATCCACCCGGGCTACTACCTCTATCGGGGGCGTCTGGCCTTTGCCCTCGAGGGGGCGCCGGAAGCGCGCCTAGATACTACGATCCCCACAGGCTTGGCCAAGGACGATCCCTACTTTGGTCCCGTGGAGGTGTTTTACAACGATCTCTCCGTGGGCCTTCGCATCGAAGGGCCCGTGCCGGAGGATGCCACGCTGCGCGTGAGCTACCAGGGCTGCGCCGATGCGGGGCTGTGCTATCCCCCTGAGACCCGCTGGATCGCGCTGGCAGGCGCCAAGGCGGGGACTGTGATGGCATCCGGTCCCGCCCGAGCAGCGTTGCCGAGCACCGCGGGATCGCCCGTATCGGCCGCGGCGCCTGAAGGGGCCTTGGCGGCGCGGTTGGCTGGGGGCTTTAGCTTGAGCACGCTCCTGCTTTTCTTTTTGGCGGGGATTGGCCTGGCCTTCACGCCCTGCGTGCTCCCCATGGTGCCTATCTTATCGAGCATCATTGTCGGGCAGGGGGCCACGGGCACGGGGCGAAACCTCCAGCTGACGCTGACCTATGTTTTGGCCATGGCCGTCACCTACGCCGCTCTGGGCATGGTCGTGGGGGCCTTTGGCGGTGCCCTGAACCTTCATGGATGGCTGCAAAGCCCCGGCGTACTCATCGTCTTCGCGGCGCTCTTCGCCCTGCTCGCCCTCGCGATGTTCGATGTCTATACCCTTCAGCTCCCCGCGGGGCTGCAGGAATGGCTTGGCGCCCCCCGGGAAGGAGGAAGCCTCGGGTCCGTGGCCTTGCTTGGGGTGCTGTCGAGCCTACTCGTCTCCCCTTGCGTCTCCGCCCCCCTTGCGGGCGCGCTGATCTATATCAGTACCACCGGGGACGCTGCCCTGGGGGGGCTCGCACTGTTCGTTCTGGCGCTGGGTATGGGGGCCCCCTTGCTCTTAGTGGGGGCCGGAGGCGGCGCCCTCTTGCCCAAGGCCGGGGCCTGGATGGACGGCGTCAAGAAGGCCTTTGGGGTGGGGCTGCTGGGGGTTTCGATCTGGCTTTTGGAGCGCGTGCTTCCGGGCCCAGTGACCTTGCTCGCCTGGTCCGCGCTCGCCCTGGGCTCTGCCGTCGCCTTGGGGGCGCTGGATTTCGCGCCGCGCCGGGGCTGGGGGGTGGTGGGCAAAACCTTCGGCGTGTTGCTTTTCGTGGTGGGGGTGGCCCTGGCCTGGGGAGGGATTCAGGGCAACGCCGACCCCCTCCGACCCCTTGGGGGCCCGGCAGCGGAGCGCGCCCCGGCCTTCGAGACCCTCCCCAGCTACGACGCCCTTCGCCAGCGCCTCGCGGCCCGCGCCCCCGGCAGTGCGCCAGTGGTGCTCGATCTTTACGCCGACTGGTGCATTGCCTGTAAGGTCATGGAGCGCTCGATCTTCCCTGCGCCGCCCGTGGCGGACGCCCTCGCGCGCTTCGAGCGTTGGCGCCTCGACCTCACCGCCAACACGGCGCAAGATCGCGCTCTGCTGGCCGATTACGGGCTCTTTGGCCCCCCGGCGCTGTTGTTTTTTGATAGCCAAGGTCAGGAACTTCAGGCCTATCGGCTGCAGGGGGAGCCCACCGTGGCCTCCCTGAGCCGCCAGCTGCAGGCGGTCCTGAGCGCCGCCCCAGAGGGAGAGTAAGCGATGAAAAAACTGCTGTTGCTGCACGGACCTAACTTGAATCTCCTGGGTAGCCGGGAGCCGGAGATCTACGGCCGGGCCACCCTCGCAGAGATCAACGCCGACTGCCAGGCCCGGGCCGAGGCCCAGGGCTATGCGCTGGAGGCCTTCCAAAGCAACAGCGAAGGGGCGCTGCTCGACCGCCTTCACCAGGCGGCGCAGGAGGGCGTATCGCTGGTGATCATCAATCCCGGCGCCTTCACCCACACCAGCGTGGCCCTGCGTGATGGGCTTCTCGGCGTGGCATTGCCCTTCATCGAGGTGCACCTATCCAACGTGCATGCTCGCGAGGCCTTTCGCCGTCACTCCTATCTTTCCGATGTGGCCATCGGCGTGATTACGGGTTTCGGGGTCCACTCCTACCGGCTGGCGATTGACGCCGCGGTAGCGCGCCTCGGCGCGGATGGGGCGTCCCATGGCTGAGGGCTGGTTACGCGCCCAGCTGAGCGTATCCGACGGCCTCGCGGAGGCCGTGGCAGATTGGCTGGAAGATCAGGGCGCTACCGCCGTAAGCCTGGAGGATGCCAAGGACCAACCCTTGTTGGAGCCCCCCCCTGGCGCCATGCCCCTGTGGCAGGAAGTCGTGGTGTCTGGGCTCTTTCCCTTTGACGATGCGCTAGCGCCCCGGCTCCGGGAAGCCCTGGCAGCATGGCAGGTGGCCGAGGGGCAAAGCTTGCCGCCCCTCGCCATGACCCCCCTGGAAGAAGCGGACTGGGTCCGCGCCTGGGTCCAGTTCGCCGTGCCCCTACGCTTCGACGATCGCCTCGCCGTGGTGCCCGTAGATGATCAGGGCGTCGCCGTGGCGCCGCAGGCGGGGGCTACGGCCGCAGCGGTGCGCCTCGCGCCCGGGCTGGCCTTTGGCACCGGGGGCCATGCCACTACCCGGCAGTGCCTGGCGGCGGTCGCGGAACGGGGCTGGGCCGGGGAGACGGTGCTGGATTTTGGCTGTGGTTCCGGAGTGTTGGCGCTGGCGGCCCTGGTTTGCGGTGCGAGCGAGGCGGTGGCGGTGGACCACGACCCCCAGGCCCTGGCGGCGACGCGGCACAATGGGGTGGAGAACGGCGTGGCCGATCGGCTGGTGGTGACGGACGCCGTGCCGCCGGGCGCGCGCTTCGATGCGCTCTTGGCCAACGTGCTCGCCGGTCCCTTGGTCAGTCTGGCGCCGGAGCTGTTGAAAACCCTGAAGCCCGGAGCGCTGGTCGTGCTGTCGGGCATCCTGCCTCCGCAGGCGGAGGTCGTGGCCCAGGCTTGGGTCGGGGTGGACTTTGAACATCGGGAAGCCGACGGCTGGGTGTGCCTCGTGGGTACGGCTTCGGCGCAGGGTGAGGAGGCCAGCCATGGCTGAGGAAACGGCCCACTGCATTGCCTGCAGCACCACGAATCCCCAAAGCCTGGGCATGCGCTTTGAAATGCGGGGCGATCGATGCCTGGGGCACTACACGCCAACGGAAGAACATTGTGGTTGGCGGGGGGTGACCCACGGGGGCCTGCTGTTTACGGCCCTCGATGAGGTGATGGCGAACTGGCTCTGGCTCCAGGGCCTGGCGGGCTTCACGGCGCGCTCCGAGGTGCGTTACCGAGCCCCCGTGGCCACGGGAACCGCCCTGCGCCTAGAGGCCTGGTGCCTAAGGCAGCGAAAGCGTGTGGTGGATCTTCAGGGGCAGATCGTGGACGAGCGCAGCGGGGAGGTGGTGGCGGAGGCCGAAGCCCGCTTCATGCTGTTAGAAGGGCCGCCGACGCTGGGTGAGTAGGGCTCACGCCAGCGCCGGCGTGGGGCCTCGCTAGGCGAGGCGTAGCACGTTGTCCGCTTCGTCCATCGAGGCGGGGGGCGCCAAGGCAATGACGCGGGTTTTCGGCAGCGAGTTGAACTCGCTAGCGCTTGCCGCGGTGTAGGCGCCCATCATGGGGGCCACGATCAGCGCACCAATCGCCATTTCCCCCACGGGGAAGTCCTCGGCGATCACATCCACGGAATCGCAGGTCGGACCCGCCAGCACGCTGGCCTGGGGCTCGCCTTCCGCGTCCAGGGGGATGAGCGGGTAGTGGGTGTGATCAAAGATCTGCCCGCTAAAGGAGCCGTAAACCCCGTCATCCAGGTAGTACCACATCCGATCGCCCCGCTTGGCCCGACCCACCACGGTGGTGAGGCAGGTCATCGCCGGCGCCGCTAGATAGCGTCCCGGTTCGGCGATCACTTCCACATGCTCCGGCACAGCCTGAAGGGCTTCGCGAATCGGCGCACAGAACGCGTCGATGTCTTCCACGCTGCCGTCGTAGTTCGCCGGGAAGCCGCCGCCGATATCGAGCACGGTCATGCGGGCAAGGGCGCCGGGCCGCCGCTCCCGAAGGAAAGGCAGGCACGCTTCAATGGCGCGGACGTGGCGATGGCTGCCATCCACCTGGGAGCCCACGTGGAAGGACAGGCCCTTAACATGAAGCCCGCGGGCATCGGCGGCCGCCAGAAGCGCCGGAAGCTCGCCGATCGCGCAGCCGAACTTCCGGGACAGGTCCACCCGGGCAGCGGGATTCGGGAAGCTTGCGCGAATCAGCACCGCGACGCGATGGCGATAGGGTACAAGCTTCTCCAGCTCGTCGATGTTGTCGGCGACGAAGGTGGTGCATCCGTAGCGCAGAGCATCTTTGATGTCCTGGTCACGCTTGATGGGGTGGGTATGGATCGTATCCGCCGCATCGATGAACAGCTTTTCCAGCATGGCGATTTCACCGCTCGTGGCGATGTCGAAGGCGGCGCCTTCTTCCGCGAGGGTGGCCACCATGGTCTCGTTCGGGAGGGCCTTGATGGCGTAGTGCAGGCGCACGCCGGGCAGAGCCTGGGTGAGCTTGCGGTACTGCATCCGTACTCGATCGCAATCGAGCACAAGCAGCGGGGAGCCGTACTGAGCTACCAGCGCTTTCCAATCGGGTCCAGCAGGTTCCAGCAAAACCGGCGTAGCAACGCCGAGCGCCTCGTTCATAGTCCGATCGCCTCCTCGACGAAACGGGGTAGTGCAAACGCACCACCATGCACCGCGGGGGTGTAATAACGGGTTTCGATGGCCGCGTCCTCGAAACGCCGGGTAAGAACCTCGATGGATTGCTGGCGAAGCGCAGGGGTCTGGCTTGCCCAGCCTAGGGTCATGAGTCCGCCGATGTAGGTCGGGACCGCTACCCCATAAAAGTGCCAATCGGCAAACAAGGGCCGAAACGCTTGGGACGTCTTCCGGACCTCGTCGAGCTGCATGAAGGGCACGCCGTTCTGATTGATCATCACCCCACCCTCGGCGAGGCAACGGTCGCAATGACCATAGAACTGCTGCGTGAACAGCACTTCCCCGGGCCCAATGGGGTCCGTGGAGTCAATCATGATGACGTCAAACTGCTCCCGGCAGTTGGCGACGAAGGCCGCGCCGTCATCGATCACTAGATGAAAGCGAGGATCGTCAAAGGCGCCCTTGGAGTGGCCGGGCAGCCAGGTTTTAGCCATCTCCACCACGGAGGCGTCAATTTCCACCTGGGTGACGTGTTCCACGGAGCGATGCTTCAGCACCTCCCTGAGAAGACCGCCATCGCCGCCGCCGATGATCAGCACACGCCGCGCGTTGCCGTGGGCGAAGAGCGGCACGTGGGCCATCATCTCGTGGTAGTAGAACTCGTCCCGCTCGGTGGTCTGGATTACGCCGTCGAGCGCCATCACGCGGCCAAACTTCGCATTGTGGAAGATCATCAAGTGCTGATGATCGGTCCGGTGCTCAAAGTAGACCTCGTCGATGGCGAAGCGCTGACCGTAGGCGTCGTAGAGCGTCTCGGTAAAAGCGTTACGCGTCATCGATCACGCCCCGCCGGTGTTCCGCCACCTCGTGCCGCTTCGGTGCAAAGGTTTTTCTCAGCGCTTCCACGCCAAGTTCGGGCTTTGCATCGCCGCACATAAAGATGTCGAAGGCGGCGTAGCCACATTCGGGCCAGGTGTGCACGGAAATGTGCGACTCGGCCAGAACGGCAACGCCGGAAATACCACCGTTGGGAGTGAAATGGTGAAGGTGAATATGGAGAAGGGTGGCCCCGGAGACCTTGACCGCGCGGCGCATGGCCGTCTCCATGAGCTCGAGGTTATCGAGTTCCTGGGCGTCAAAGAAATCCACGATGAGGTGGGTGCCAGCGAAGACCATGCCATCGCGATGGATGAAGTGGTCTAGGCGTCCCTCTTCGGGGGTAAAGGTGCCGGTGTTGGCCCGGGGTCCTGGATCGTGGGGAACGGCATTGCCGCGGCCCACCCATGCAGCCTCTGCTCGCATCGGTTACTCCTTTATCAAACGGCTCGCTTTCTGCTTAGCGGCGTCATCGAAGGAGCGCCGCATCGTCAGGGGTGCATAAAGCCTCATCTAGTGGCGAAGAGGCCCGCGATTGTACGGAAACGGTCCCCCGCCGCAATGGTTTTTTTTACTGATTTTCAATCCCTCCCGGGGGCCATTAAGATGGCGAGGATTCTCGGGGCCTAGCAGGGCCCTTCCGGAGGCTAAACCCATGATTTCGAGCGACGGCCTAGGGCCCAGCATCGGCCCCTATCGGCTTCGTAATCCCGTGGTGCTCGCGCCCATGGCCGGGGTGACCGATGCACCCTTTAGGGCCCTGTGCTGGCGCCTTGGTGTGGGCTATGTGGTCTCCGAGATGGTGTCTTCAAATCCCCGGCTCCGAGAGACGCGAAAATCCTCCCTGCGGCGCCGACCCCTCGAAGCCTGCGGCCCGCGGAGTGTTCAGATCGCCGGCGGCGACCCCGCCAGCGTTGCCGAGGCGGCTCGGTTCAACGTTGAGGAGGGCGCCCAGATCATCGATATCAATATGGGGTGCCCGGCAAAGAAGGTGTGCAATAAAGCGGCGGGATCGGCCTTGCTCAGAGATGAGGCGCTGGTGGCGGAAATACTGAGGGCGACGGTGGCCGCCGTTTCCGTCCCCGTGACCCTAAAAATTCGCACCGGCTGGAGCCCCGAGCACCGCAATGGCGTCCGCATTGCCCGCCTTGCCGAGGATGCGGGTATTGCGGCCCTGGCGGTGCACGGGCGCACCCGGGCCGATCGCTTTCTCGGCGCGGCGGAGTACGACACCATCGCCGAGATCGTCGATGCGGTCTCCATTCCCGTCTTTGCGAATGGAGACATAAGCTCGTCGGAGAAAGCGCTGGCGGTGCTGGCGCAAACCGGGGCGGCGGGCATCATGATCGGCCGCGCGGCCCAGGGGCGGCCCTGGTTCTGTGGGCAAGTCGCGGCGGCCCTTGCCGGGGCGCCCCGCGAAGCCCCAAGCCTCGCGGAGCAGGGGGCCCTGCTCTCCGAACACGTGGCCGCGCTTCATGAGTTCTACGGCCCCATCCCCGGGGCGCGCATTGCCCGTAAGCATGTGGGCTGGGCGCTCGCGGACCTCGGCGAGGCTGGCGAGGCCTTTCGCCGATGCTTCAATGCGATAGAAGCACCGGAGGCGCAGCTGGAAGCCTTAAGTGACTTCTACGGCGCTCGGCGCGCGGCCGCATGACCGGCGCCTCTCGCATTCCCCTTCGGGCGCACGTCGAGGCCGCCTTAGAAAGCTACTTCGCGGATCTTGATGGCGAGGTTCCGGTGGATCTCTACGATCTGGTGATTGGAGAGGTCGAAGGCCCCCTTCTGGCTCAGGTCATGGTCTACGTAAGGGGAAATCAATCTCGGGCGGCTGCGCTTCTGGGCATCAGCCGCGGTACGCTGCGCACCAAATTGAAGGCGCACGCCTTGCTCTAGCCCCAACCCTCGGAGTTAT
>JAYOYG010000034.1:8649-10336 GCA_038153445.1 Pseudomonadales bacterium | reverse complement strand
CACACCGCCTCCTACGACGCTGCCGTGGCCAATTGGTTGGGTGCCCGGGATGACGAGGGAGCCCCCGTGGCCGTGCCTGAAACCCGCCACCTCACGTTGGAAGGGGGGCAGGGACTGCGCTACGGCGAGAACCCTCATCAGAGTGCCACCTTCTACCGGGGCCGGGGCTGGGCTCAGGTGGGCACGGTGGCCGGAGCCGTTCAGCTGCAGGGTAAGGCCCTGTCCTATAACAATATCGCGGATACGGATGCGGCGCTGGAGTGTGTATCGGCCTTCGCCGCGCCAACGTGCGTGATCGTGAAGCACGCCAATCCCTGTGGCGTAGCGACAGCGCCCACCCTCTTTGAAGCCTATGACCGCGCCTTCGCCACCGATCCCACCAGTGCTTTCGGGGGCATCATTGCCTTCAATGAAGCCCTCGACGAAGCCACGGCCCGGGCTATCGTCGAGCGTCAGTTTGTGGAGGTCGTCATTGCCCCTAGCATCGACGATGGCGCCCTTGCCGCCTTTGCGTCGAAAAAGAACATCCGCGTGCTGGCCTGTGGCCCCCTTGCGGCACCGGGGCAGGCGGCTCAGCACAAGCAGGTAGGCGGCGGCATGCTGATCCAAAGCGGCGACTCTCCCGGGCTGGCCGAGGGTGCCCTGACCGTGGTGACCACGCGGGCTCCGTCCGCGGAAGAAATGGCGGATTTGCGCTTTGCCTGGACCGTCGCCCAATACGTGAAATCGAATGCCATTGTGTATGCCTCGGCCCAGCGCACCATTGGGGTGGGCGCGGGGCAGATGAGCCGGGTCTATAGCGCCAAGATTGCGGGCATCAAGGCTGCGGATGAGGGGCTCCAGGTGGCGGGATCGGTCATGGCCTCCGATGCCTTCTTCCCGTTCCGCGATGGCATAGACGCCGCCGCCGAGGCCGGCATTCGTGCGGTGATCCAGCCCGGCGGTTCCATACGCGATGAAGAAGTGATCGCGGCAGCCAACGAGGCTGGTATGGCCATGGTGTTCACCGGCGTTCGCCATTTCCGCCACTAAGACACGGCTTCGGAGCGCATGGCATGAAAAAGATATTGGTCATTGGCAGCGGCGGGCGCGAGCACGCTCTGGCCTGGGCGGCGGCGCGTAGCCCCGAGGTGGAAGAGGTGTTGGTGGCGCCGGGCAACGCCGGGACGGCGCAGGAGCCCAAGGTTCGCAATGTGGCCGTGGATCCCATGGATTTTCCGGGGCTGATCGCGTTGGTGCGGGAAGAGGGCGTGTCCCTAACCATCGTCGGGCCCGAAGCGCCTCTGGTTGCCGGCGTGGTCGACGCTTTCGAGGCGGAGGGCTTGCCTTGCTTCGGGCCCCGAGCCGCGGCGGCGCAGCTGGAGGGCTCTAAGGCTTTTACTAAGGCCTTTCTTGCGCGACACGGTATTCCCACGGCGGCCTACGCGGTTTTTGATGCCCTCGCGCCAGCGCAGGACTATGTGCGCGCCCAGGGCGCTCCCATCGTGATCAAGGCCGACGGCCTCGCGGCGGGAAAGGGCGTTGTCGTAGCGATGACGGAAGGGGAGGCTTTGGCTGCGCTTGAGCAGATGCTAGGGGGCGAGGCACCTTCCGGTGCCCAAGTGGTGATCGAAGCCTTTATGGCAGGGGAGGAGGCGAGCTTCATCGTGATGGCCGATGGGGAAGATTTCCTCGCCTTCCCGACCTC
>JAYOYG010000034.1:6824-8549 GCA_038153445.1 Pseudomonadales bacterium | reverse complement strand
ACGGATTCTTTTAGCTTCCATTCTCCTCGTCGTCCTATGGACCCTATCCCTCGTCAGCCTTGCCGCTGAACCAGAAGTTGCGGCTCGCGCGACCGCGATCCTAAACAAAGTCGAAGCCCTTTCCGCTGACGGCGTCACTCGACGCCTCGAACGCGGAGATCTCATCTACGTCGGTGAGACCCTCACCACCGGCCCTAAGGGGCGAGCCCAGCTTCGCTTCACCGACCGCGGGGTCATGACCCTGCGTCCGGCAACGCGCCTATCCATCGACGAGTACCGTTTTGATCCCGCGGCGCCGGCGCTGAATCGTCAGAACCTCAGTGTGGACCAAGGGGGGTTCCGCGCCGCTACGGGCGCCGTGGCGGATAGCAATCGGGAAGGCTATCGCGTAGCCAGCCCCTTGGGGGTGGTGGGTGTTCGAGGCACGAACTACGAGGCCGTGCTCACCCCGTCCAATAATCTTGTGCTGGGCGCCTACGAAGGCACCATCGACGTAACGTCCCCTACAGGCAATGTGGCCGTCCTCGGTGAAGGCGCGGACTTCAATTTCGCGCGCGTCGATTCTTCCGGTGGCGTGGAGTACTTGCTCGAGCCGCCGGAGGAACTGGCCAGCTCCGCCGGCGTGACCGACGACCAGGAAGAGGCGGAAGAGAGCGAAGAAGAGGCCGAGGAATCTGAGGAATCGGAAGAGTCCGAGGAGTCTGAAGAGGATAGCGAAAGCACCGAAGAGGAAGGCGAAGCCGCTGAGGAAGAGGGTGCTGACGACGCAGAAGACAGTGATGCGGAAGAGAGCGCAGAGTCTGAAGAGGCTGAAGACAGCGCAGCGGAAGAGAACGAAGAGGCCGCCGCAGAGGAGTCGGACGAAGGGGCCGGAGAGGGTGGGGAGGCTGAAGAGAGCGGTTCCGACGAGGCCAGCTCCGACGAGGCCAGCTCCGATGAGGGTGGCGCTGCGAAAACTGAGGCAGAGTCTGAAGCTGAAGCCGATGGCGGTGGTGATGCAGATGGGGCTGGAGAGCCCGCGGATAGTGGAGATGGCGAGGCCGCGCCCTCCGAGTCTTCGGATGCTGCTGACAGTGACGCCGCACCGGCCGAGACCGCCGACAGCGCAGGAGATAGCGCGGCCGAAGCAGAGAGTGCGCCCGCTGCGAGTGAGAGTGCCGACGCTGAGCCCGCCGCGGTAGCGGAATCCTCTGAAGCGCCCGCTGCTACCACAGAGGATAGCGCTGCAGCCGCGCCGGAGGCCTCCGCCCCGGAGCCGGCCCCAGCGGAAACCACGACCGAAGTCGCTGTCGTGGAAACTGCATCCGCGGAAGCCAGTACGCCAGCGCCCGCTACCGAAAGTGCTTCCGCCGCCACGACCACGACCACCGTTGCGACCGATTCGACAGCACCGGCACTGGATACCGGTGGCGACGTTGGGGGCTTAGATGCAGGGCTGACGGCAACGACGGAAACATCCGTTGCGGTTGCTGCGCCGACACCTTCAGTTTCTACCTCCACTACGCCCGACGCCTCAACGCTCGCCAGTGCTACCGTTGATCCGGCCAGCCGGGGGGCTTTGCCTCCTGATCAGGATGAGCCGGACCAAGCGAGTTCAATCGAGAATTTGATCGATACCGATGGTGATGGCATCGGCGATTCAGCGGATCTCGACGATGACGGCGATGGCGTACCGGATTTAGAAGACGCCTTCCCGCTGAATCCAGATGAGGTGGCCGACTTCGA
>JAYOYG010000034.1:0-6724 GCA_038153445.1 Pseudomonadales bacterium | reverse complement strand
GATGACGGGGATGGCGTTGCGGATACGCTTGATCCGGAGCCACTCAATGCGCTGGTAAGCCAGTTGTTTGCGGTATTCACTCCGGAAGAGCAGGCCCAGCTTGAAACGGGCAATCAGAGCGCGCTACTAGTCTCCGAGGAAGGGATAAAGGAAGGGATTGGCGCCAAGAATGCCGCGCAAAAACCGCTTTTTGCAGGTGATGCGTTGGGTACGGTGGGCACGGACGCGACTCGAGGCGATCGTATCCAGCAAGCGAGCGATCTGCTCAACGGAAGCAGCCCTGCGTCGACGCAGGTCATACAGGACCCTCGCTTAGATCGGGTTCCGGGGCTGGAGTGGACTCGGCTTCAAGGCCCAGTGAAGGTCTTTGAGTCCCTCGATGATGACCGAGCTTTCAGGACCTTGTCACAGGACCTCCTGCTTGCGACAGGCGTTATAACCGACCCCGCTTTACTTCAGCGACCGCTGCGTCTCACCTTCGGTGGTGTCGTTATCGATGCGGCGGGAGCGCCGACCTTCTATGGGGATGCAACAGGCCCCTCCGTCGTTCTATCAAGCGATGCTTTGACGTTCCAGAAGCTCTTTGGCGCTGCTGATCTTGATATCAGCACCGGGGAAATGACCGGGATCCTCGACGTGGTGCTTTCTGATGCGCAGGCCCCAAGCGAAGCTGCTTTCCCGCGCTATCTGGCGCCGTTCGCGGCCCAAGTTTCCGGCGGGCGGCTGACCGCTGTGAATACGGACGCGGTCGAGTATCTTCTGACCGACGCGTCCTCCACGTTGCTCGATGATGTGAGCGAGGTGACTATCTCGGCGCGGTTCCCCGCGACGGCTGAGCTCGCCGGGTTCCTCACGGGTGATAGCGCGGAGTACCTTCAGCTCGCCTTTGGCTTTAAAACGTCCACGCGGCTTGATGCTGAGATTCGTGGCCTTGCGCTGCTCCAGAGCTACGCGCTAACGGAGGCGGAGCGAACGGCGCTCTCCTCAGGCCGATTCTTTGTAGGGGCGACCTGCTGTGAGCCGGAAGGCGTTGCGCTCCTAGCCGGCGTCGCCGCCGATCTCGCCGTGGATCCCCTCCTAGCCGTGATGGTGGATGGGAATGGTGATCCGTTGAATCCCGATACGCCTGGATTCGCGTCGCTCGACCCTGCGGCCACGGATCAGACCCTTCTTTTGGTGCGCCCAAACACCGCCGATTTGGTGGTCTCCCTCGAGCTTCCGGCCCTTCCGGGCACGGACAATCTGCTTGCGCAACGATGGGACCGGCCCATCGACGCGCCTGACGGACCGAGCATCGACGTGTTCGCTGCTGACTCGGGGGCGTTGATCTTAGACGCGAATTTCCCTTCGACCCTTTTCACCTTCTCCGGGGTGCCCACGGCCGCGGCGAATTTAACGGGCCGGGCGACCTACACCGGTACGGTGTTAGTGGATGCGGTGGCCACTGGCATTGAGGCTTCCTTAAGCGATCCCTCCCCTATCGATCCCTTCGCGGGCTTTTCCGTGACCTTCGATATTGATTTTGCCACTGGGGAAGTCACCCGAGGTCGGATGCTCTTTGGGAGCGGACCCGACCTTCTGAGTGAGGTGCTGTTTTCAGGGCTAGTGCTCGCCTCTAACGAAGGTAATGCGGCGGTTATGACCGTGGAGCAGGGGCTTCTCTTTGGCCAGCCCTTAGATCCGCAAGGCGCCTCCCTCGGGGGCTTTTTTGCGGGCCAGGGCGGTGAAGCGTTTGCGGGAGCCTTTAATCTCGCGACCACCGATACCCTGGGGCCGATCGCAGCCGGGCTGTTCTTGAGCACTAAGGGCCCCCTCGACCCGCTGGCGTTGGCGTTCACCCCGGATCAGCAGGCAAGCCTCGTAGCGGGGACGGCAGTTGCTGTGACCACCTCCTTTGCCCTTGGGCAGGATGGCCCTGCGCTACGCCTCGGCCTGGGTCTGCGCGACCCCGTCGACCCGCTTGTAGCTCTCGGACTCTATGCCGATCCCTTAGCACCAGTCGTGAGCCCTCGAGAGGCGGTGCTTGGAGACAGCTCGGCGTTCATCGCTGGAAGTCGAAGCGGCGGAGTAACTGAACTTACGCTAAATCCTGGGGACGTTTCCGGCTTGGATTGGTATCGCTGGCCGGCGCCCGTGCGTGTATTCACCGATCTCGCTTTTTCTGATCGGTTCACGGACGTTGAGCGGGCCCTGCTGGTCGCCGTGGGGACGCCCTCCACCTTTGCAGACCTCACCGCCAGCACACAGCTATTTTTCAACGTGCCCTTGGACTATCTCTTCTTCCAGGAGTCGCCGGCGTTGGTGTCTCCGGATAACAGCTTTGCGCTCACAGAGGCTTCGGTGAGCCCAAGCTTCAGCGCTCTTTTCAACTTTGGTCCCCAGCTCGGTGCGGCAAGCGCCTTCGAGGTGGAAAGCCAGAGCGGCCTAACCGCCGAACAGGTTTTCGGTTATGGCGTGCTTGATCTTCAGCAAGGCGGGTTCCAGGGGGGCTTAGAGCTTGTGTTGCGCGACCCCGTCGACAGCGCAGAGAGCCGCTACCTTGGGTTGTTTAGTGCGCTGGTACAAAACGGTGTGCTTCCGGCAACGAGCTTTAGTGATGCGGTATATGTGGCCGAGCTGCCGAATTCCGACCCCTCGAGCATCTTGCTGAATGCGGGGATCGCTGCGGAGCAGCTTTCCGGGGGTACACCGGATCTCGCAACGACCTTGGCGTCCCTGTCCCTGGTCGGCGATACCGCCCTTGGGGAGGTGACTGGGTTCTTCACCGGCTCAAGTGCGTCGGCGCTCCAGCTGAGCTTCGCCTTCGATAGCACGGCGGGCATTGGTCTGGGCGTTGACGGTCTTGCTCTGTTCCAAAGCCCTCTGCTGACGGCGCAGGAGCGGGACCTCTTGGCGGCGGAGAACCGAGGCTTCGTGGCGCTTCAATGCTGTTCAGGCCATGGCGTGGAGATCGGTCGGGCCTATGCGGGTGAGGCCCCGGAGGACTTTCTTCTCGCCAGCGTGTTCTCGCTGGGAGACGAAGTCGCCGTGGGGCTTGGGGATGCGGGCTATTGGTACGACCCGCTGAACCTTAACGCGGAGGCAGGGATCTTCCGTTTTGCGGGAGGCACGGCGGAGGCCGTCGATATACCTCCCACCTTCGGGACCGATATCGCTGGGGCGAAGTGGTTATCCGTCCCCGCCGAGGGAGACAGCACGGTGCTGATAGATGCCAACACCGGTTCGTTGCTGACTTCTACGCAGGATTTCCTGTTTCTGACGGCTACCCCCACCGTGCTCTTCCCCACGGAGACGGCGGAGAGGACCTTTACTGCCGATGTGATTCTTTCGGGGCTTTCCTACGATATCCAGACCTTCGAAGCGCCGGTCACGGATCTGACGGGCACCCCCCTCGACTTCACCTTTAACGTGGATTTGGCCACCGGCGCCATTCCCTATGGTCGGATCGCCTTTAGCCTCCCGAATGGGGCGGGCGACGTGCAGGGCCGCTTCTCCGGCCAGGTCCTTTTTGATACGGACTACCAGTACCTAGACGTTAGCTTCCGGAGTGGGGAGTTCGCGGGTGCGTCTCTCGATCGAATTGAGTCTGAGCTTCAGGGCTTTTTCACTGGCCAGAATGCGGAAACCTTCGTCGGCGGTTTCTCCTTGCTTGCGGACCTGTTTTCCAATTCGTCCTTCACTACGCCCGGATCGGGTTTCGATACCTTGGCGGAAGGGCTTTTCGTTGCCTTGGCTGGGCCGCGCTCTGACGCGGGTCCGCTGCTGGAAGCAGAGAAGTTTCAGCTCGCGTCCACCGATCGCCATTTCCTTGCCTTGGACACGGGGCTCTTCACCTCCCGAGGGCCGGAGCAGCGCTTTGGGGTAGTCGTGGATGAGACGCTGTCCATTGTTGATCCACCCCGCTTGCTCCTAGGCACCGATCCCTTGGCGCCTAGCCTGCCCTTTACCGGCGACCTGGGTATTGACACAGAAGTCGTTCGGATTGCCGATCGGCCCTCGACGGTCGTTGAGCTGTTCTCCGCCGAGGGCGTCAAAGCCTATTTCTTCGAGGCCCCCCATGACTTCAGGGCCTACGGGGCGCAGCTCGGAGACGAACGGAAGCGCTTCGAGGATTACCTCCTCGTGACCACCTTCCCGTCGGCCCTGGGTGCTGCCCTGGGTTCCGGGCATCTCTACTACCGTTCCGATGAACTCTATTTCCAGCTGCGTGCGGCCCAGGACCCAAGTTTCGCCTTCGGTGGCGCTGGGGAAATGAGCTTTGCCCTGGATTGGAACACCGGGGCCCTTTCCCAGGGGCGCCTCAGCTTGCCCACGGATAACCCGGGAGATGGCTTGACCGTGTTCTTCTCGGGAACGGTGGGGAATCAGGGGGGCTCCGTGGCCACGGACATGGTGTTCGAGGGCGGCGGCTTCTTTGATGCCGACGACGTGCTTTACCAAGTGCCGGTAGAAAGCGCCATCGACGCCCTCTTCGATCCCTCTGCGTCCATCTTGAGCCTGGTGAACCGAGACGATGGCCAAGGTGGCGCAGAATTTATCTCGGCCTTTGAGCTCGTGGTCCGTAATGGGAGCGACGGCTTCCTCGGCGATCTCCTGTTCGCTGGCCTCGGCCGGGCTCAGGCGCAAGACCTTTCGCTCAACGCAGCCGAGCTTGGAGCGCTTGCCTTCGGGCAGGGTGATCCGCTCTGGGGCTTCGTGGCTCTAGCCTGCTGCGAAGTCCCTGGAGCTGTGTCCAGTCCCGATTCATCAACGCCGGGGGGCTTTCTTGTTCAGGGGATCAGCACGGATGATGGCGTCGCTGACCCTGTGCTGGTGGTGCCCTCGGCCAATGGACAGCCCCTGTCCGTAACCCAGCCCGCGTTTTACGACGCAATCGACATCGAGCAGTTCTATCGGCGCGGCGATGCAGCCTTTGAAGCTTTGACGCTGGACGGTAGTTCGGCAGCAAATCTCGATGGCGACACGGCCATCGAGGTTGGGGCTTGGGGCACGACCACCCCCTTCGCCCCTAAGCCCTTGCTAGTCGATAGCACTGGAACGCTTCTCGATCCGCCCGCGCCCGTTGAGTCCCTTGTGTTCCAGCGGGCGCCGCTCGCTGCGCTGCCGTTCAGCGGGCTTGCGCCCTATGGCACCTTCGCGGGGCAGTTAGATGCTGGGTCCCTTGGCCTTTTGGTTTCTAGTGGAGCTGCGCCGGACGACGCCTGGTTCTCTTTTAACGTGGACTATTTCACGGGGACGATCAGCGAAGGGCGGCTGTCCTTAGCCTTTGCTGATCCCGGATCGCCCAGCGGGACTTCAGTCGTTGATCTCGGTTTCTCTGGAACGCTCCCCGCGCAGAGTGATTTTTCTCTGCCTCAGGGTTTCTCGTCCCTCAACATTGACGAGGTCTTTAGCACGGCGGACGCGCCCTTCTCGCTGGCCCAAAGCCAGCTTCAGGGCTTCTTTACGGGAACGGCCGCCGGAGGCTTTGAGTTCCGGGGTGGCGCAGGGCTTGTGGGGGATGATGGATCCATCCTGTCCCCCCTGCTCTATGCACTTCTGAGTGCGCGGTCGGATACGGGGGACCCCTCGGTGCGCCTGGAGCAGCGCCTCAACCCCACGGATTGGCAGCAATGGTCCGAAGGTTCGGATGGTGCGGGTCGATACGCGATAGCGGCCTTTCCGATCATTGCCTACAACGCCGACGTGTTGGATTTTGAGCAGAAAAGTCATAGCGGCGGTGCGCCCGGTTTCGCGCCAGCGCTTGAGGGTCTGCTGCTGGGGCGTGGCTCACGGGTGGGCGATCCCAGTCAGGTCAATGCGAGCCTTGATGCGGGCGGCTTTGTGCTCGGCGCAAATGCGCTCATTGATCGCGGAACGAACGCAGGCCTTGGTCGCCCCGATTTCTTCCAGCAACCCTTTGATGTAGTCCTGAAGGATAGCGTCCAGGGCAGTGAACTACGCTTCGAACCTTCGCCGGGCGATTTCGACGTGGAGTGGGGTATTTGGGACGCGGGCTTTGCCCAGGATGCCGCTGTAGATCCGAGCGCTGGGGTTCTACTTGAGCGGTTGGTCTACGCAACGGGAATCCCGACGCCGACAGGGGCCCTTCCCGTGGGGACCATTAGCTATGCGGTAACAACGGGCCCGAACGTCACTTCCGTCGGCGAATTCCTGTTCCTCCGCACCGGTAATCTGGGAAGTGCGTCCCAGTCCTTGTCGACACCCTTTAGCGAACAGATGAGGGCCGTTGATATTCGCTTTGAGGTCGACTTCTCCACCGGACTTATCGCCAATGGAGTGCTCGATTTGTCCTATGCGGACCCGGAGACCTTTTCGACTAGCCTGCAGTGGAGCGGGGCCTTTGAGGGGCTAGCGCGGGGCGCTTTTGCTCAGTTCACCTTTACGGATCTGACCGTGCTTCGGGATTCCGCGCTTGCACCCCTTATCCCTGATTTGACCCGGAGCTCCATGGCGGGCTTTGCGACGGGGGCTAACGGCGAAGCATTTTTGGGTGGGCTTAGCCTTGAGGCCGCGTCGCCTGCGGGCGCTTCCCAGCCCTTGCTCGAGAGCTTGCAGGGCGTGTTCTTAATGAATCAGGTGGGGGCTCAGCGATGACGGTCTTTCCTAGGCGCCTCGTTCTTACGATTTCGGGGCTGCTTTTGTCAGGCGCGATGACCTTAGCTCATGGAGCAAGCCTGGGGGGCAACCCCACGGAAACGATCAAAACCCTCTATGCCCAGGG
>JAYOYG010000033.1:12904-22406 GCA_038153445.1 Pseudomonadales bacterium | reverse complement strand
GCCAAGGTGGCCGTGGTCCAAGCCGAAGCGCCCTGAGCCAGCAACGTGAAAAGAAGGGCAAGCGCCCAGCCGCCGTCCCCGCTAAGGGGCCCGAGGAGCAGCGCCTGAAGCACCACGGGCACCAGGACAATGAAGGCCAGGGCAAGGCTTGCACCCTGGCCCCGCTGCCACAGCACCCGCCCATCGAAGGGCCGATCCAAGGCAGCCTCGGGAAGCAGGAGGGAGGCCCGGCCCGCGGCAAAAACCCCGGCCGCGGCGCAGATCGCGAGTCCCGGAACGCCAAGGAAGGCCAGCGGCGCGAAGGCCAGCATGGCGAAGGTCATGGCCAGGGCCTGAAGCCCGAGGGCTGCCAGAAAGCGCCACTGGCGCCGACCCCAGGGCGCGAGCCCTAAGGGCGGCACGGCCTGCGGACCCAAAAGCACTAGGCGAAGCACATTCACGGAAACCAGCACGTGAAGCGCTAGGGCTAGCAGCATGGCCCCGGGGAGGGCGGCGAGGGCCGCTTCCGGCGCGAGGGCACTCCACAGGGCAAAGGCGCCATGGGCAAAGAGCGCAGGAGCCAAGGCCCGAAGCAGGGCTCGACGCCGGGCGCCGAGCACCCACAGCGCCGCAAGAAACAGCTTGAAGGGATTCATTTTCACGGCGTCAT
This sequence comes from Pseudomonadales bacterium, assembly GCA_038153445.1. Lineage (GTDB taxonomy): Bacteria > Pseudomonadota > Gammaproteobacteria > Pseudomonadales > Azotimanducaceae > Salivita. Next base: position 21,757 of record JAYOYG010000033.1, on the reverse strand, counting down.
CATAAGCAGTGGGTCAGGGTTTCCACCAGCGCTTGGCCCAGAGGACTCGAGGCAATGGCCCCGGGCACCTGGCGGTTCACGGCCAGGGCGAAGGCCACGCCGGCATCCGGGTCGGCGAAGGCCAGCGTCCCCCCGGCGCCAGGATGGCCGAAGGACCGGGGGCCGAGGCCGAGGGGCGTCTGCGCCGTGGGGCGCATGAAGCCCAGGCCAAAGGCCGTCTCCCGGCGCAGCACGGGATCAAACCCCTGGCTTCGGGGCGCCAGCGCCGCCTCCCAGAGCCCAGGCCCCAGCCCCGGGGCATCGGTGAGGAAGCCCGCATAGGCCTTAGCGAGGCCCTGGGCCGTACCATGTAGATTCATTGCCGGCAGCACGGCCTGCTGGAAGGATGCGAGCCCCGCATAACCTCGGGGCGCCTTCGGAGCCCCAAAGGCCCGCGCCGTTAAGGATCCCGAGATGGCCAGGGCCGTCAAAAAATCCGCATCGGGGCCCGGCGGCAAGCGCTCGGGGGCGCCGGGCACCAGGCTGACGCAGCGAGCACGCTGCGGATCGGTCAGGCCAAAGACCAGCTCCAGCCCCTGGGCCGCCGCATAACGCTCAAGGCGCGGACCCACGCCCTCCCCCGTGGCCGCCAGCAGCCAGGTTTCGAGCAGCGTTCCATAGCTTCGCGGGTGGTAGCCGTGGGCGGTTCCTGGAACCCAGGCCGGCGCCTGCGCCAGCAGCGCATCAAAGGCCTTCGGCGCGTCGTACAGGGCTTCGAAGGCCAGTACCCCCTCAGGGAAAGCGGGGTACCCACTCCGATGCGCCAGCAGATCCGCCAGCGTGAGCTCAGCGGCGGGGGTTCCCCGCGCCGGAGCCCAAAGCGCGCCCAGGGGCGTCGCCAGAGACGCCTCCCCAGCGGCTACGGCCTGGAGCGCCAGCACCGCCGCCACGGGTTTCCCTGCAGAAAATTGGCAAACCAGGCTATCCCTGCTCCAGGGCCGGGTGCGGGCACGGTCGGCAAAGCCCCCAAAGATATCGACCACCACCTCGCCCCGGCGGACCACGCAAAGCCCCGCCCCCAGGGCCTCATCCTCCACCAGCGCCCGGAAGAGCCGCTCTGCGAGGGGCGCAAAGGTGCGCTCCCAGCGGCCCCCAAGGCGAGGGCGCATAAATCGGTCAGTTGGGTCAGAATGCGCTGTCATCGTACTTCCTAGCCGTTACCCGCTCGCTTTCGGGAGATCCTACCCATGGCCGCATCCATACCCTGGGGCCATCGCCTAGCCTACGCCGCCCCGGCCTTCGCCCTGGCCGTGGTGGGCATCCCGCTGTACGTGTATCTGCCGAAATTCTATACGGACGTGGTGGGCGCAGACATCGCGCTCGTGGGCTTTGTGCTCCTGGCCATCCGCCTCTTCGACGCCGTCAGCGACCCGGTTATCGGCGCTCTTTCGGATCGGACCAGGAGTCCCTTCGGGCGCCGCCGGCCCTGGATTGCCTTAGGCGTACCGCCCCTGGTCATCGCCCTGTACCTGCTCTTCTCCCCCCCGGCCCTCAGCCCGGACGGCGCCCTGCTGTGGTTTGGGGTGGGCCTATTCGTGGTGTTCCTTGCCTGGACCGCCATTACCGTGCCCTACGAATCCCTCGGCGCCGAGCTCACGCAGGATTACGACGAGCGCACGGCAATCCTCTCCCTGCGCGACGGTGCGCTGATTCTGGGGACCATCCTCGCTGCCGCGTCCCCCGCGATTATTCAAGGGGGGCTCGGCCTCGGCGACGGCCCGGACGCCGAGCGCGCCAAGTTTCGCGCCGTGGCGCTCACCTACGCGCCCCTCGTGGTACTGGCGTGCCTGGCCTGCGTTTGGCTGGTGAAGGAGCGCCACGGGCATCGCAGCAGCACGGCCCTTCCGAGCCTGCGAACCCTCGCAGAACGCCTAAAAAACCGCCCCTTTCGCATTTTGCTGGCGAGCTACACCATCGCCGCCATCGGAAGCAATCTGCCTGCGACGCTGATTCCCTACTACGTCGATTACGTTATCGGCGACCCCAACGTCGAGCAGTATCTCCTCCTCTACTTTCTCACCGGCGTCGTGCTGCTGCCCTTCTGGGTCCGGCTGGCGAAGCGCGTAGGGAAGAAGCCCGCTTGGCTCGCCGCCGCCGCCCTCAATTCCCTCACCTTCGCCGGGGTATTTTTCCTCGGGCCCGGGGACAGCCAGGCCTATGCCATCCTCGTTATTGCTTCGGGCCTGGGCTTCGGCGCGACCCTCGCCCTTCCCTCCGCCATGCAAGCCGACGTCATTGATTACGAAGAGCTTCGCTCCGGGGAACGCAAGGAGGGGGAGATCATCGGCCTGTGGGCGGTGAGCAAGAAGCTCGCCGCCGCCTTCGGCGTCTTCCTCGCCTTCCCGATCCTCGGCGCCGTGGGCTACGTCCCGAACGCCGCCCAGCCCGAGGCCGTGGTGCTCACCCTAAAGATCCTCTATGCCCTCGTGCCGAGCCTGTTCAATCTTCTCGGGCTCTGGGTGGCCTGGCACTATCCCATCGATAAAGCGGCGCACGAGAAAATCCTCGAAGCGGTTCGCGCCCGGCGGGCTGGGGAACGCTACGCCGACCCCCTGGAGGCCCCTTGATGACGACCCTACAACGGCGCGCCCTCACCCTGCCCTTACTGGCCCTCGCCACGGTGCTGCTGGTCACCACCCTGCCCCTATGGCTGCCCTTAAGTGCGATCCTGGCCTTGCTCCACCCCGGGGCCCGGGCGGCGCCGCGGGTGCTGGGCTTCTTCACCCTTTACCTGCTGTGCGAGAGCGCCGGCGTGCTGGTGGCGGCCTGGCTTTGGCTTCGCCACAACCGAAACCGGGAAGCCTTCCTCGAAGCCAACTACGAACTTCAGAGCGGGTGGGCGAGTACCCTCAAGCGCGGCGCGGCCTGGCTTTTCCGTTTGCGCTTTGAGGTCACGGGAACGGAGGCCTTCGCCGGCAGCGCGGCGCCCATCGTGCTGCCGCGGCACAGCTCCATGGGGGACACGGTACTGCCCGTGGTGTTCTTTGCTATGCCCACGGGGGTGCGCCTTCGCTACGTGCTAAAGCGAGAACTCCTCTTCGATCCCTGTCTCGACATCGTCGGCCAGCGCCTGCCCAACTACTTTGCCCGGCGGGGCGCAGGGGCCACGGAACAGGAGGTGGCCGGCGTGGTGAAGCTCCTCACCACCATGCCGAACCACCACGGGCTCCTGCTCTATCCCGAGGGCACGCGCTTTTCCGAGGGCAAGCGCCGGGCCGTGCTGGCGCGGCTTCGGGACAAGGGTGACGAGAAGGCCCTGGCTCGCGCAGAGGCCTGGCCAAGCCTGTTGCCACCACGGCCCGGCGGTCTTCGGGGTGTGCTGGCCCACAATCCCGGCCGAGACCTCCTGCTATTGGCGCACCGCGGCTTTGAGAAATCCGCCAGCTTCAGCGAGCTCTTCAACGGCAGCTGGCTGGACACCACGGTGCAGCTCCACTTCTGGCGCGTGCCCTTCGCGGAGATCCCGAAGGACCCGGAGGCCCAGGTCGAGTTCATCAACGGCCTTTGGGATGCCATGCAAGACGCCCTAAACCGCCTGGAGGTTGCGAGGCCTTAGCGTTCGGGACAGACTCTGCCCTCCTTTGGGGGAGGAGTTTGACCATGGCGGATTTAATCGCCCTATCCAGCAAGATCATCGACGAGGGCTACGACGACGGTAGCGCCGGGCCCTTAAATCGCATTAACCACGAGCTCAGCGTCCTCGACGACAATATCGCCATGGTGGAAGCCTTTAGCCACGCCGTGTGCTTCCGCACGGACGCGGGCCTTGCGGTCTTCGACACCAGCGGCGCCCAGGGCGGGGGCCGGGTGGTGGACGCCATCCGCCAGTGGACCGATAGCCCCTTCCACACCGTGGTCTATACCCACGGCCACGTCGATCACGTCGGGGGCAGCGGCTTCTTCGCCGCCGACGCAGAGAAGAATGGCCATTTCATTCGCTGGGTCGGCCACGAGAACGTCGAGAAGCGCTTCGACCGCTACACCCTCACGGACGGCTATAACCAGGCGATCAATGAACGGCAATTCGGCGCCTTTAAGCGCCGGGGCTACGGCATTGGGGCCGACGAAGGCCGCTTCCTGCCCACCGATGCAGTGCGCCCGGGAACGACCTATCAGGACAGCATCGATCTCAAGGTTGGGGACCTGGACCTCGAGCTGGTGCACGCCCGGGGGGAAACGGACGACCACACCTGGGCTTACATCCCCGAACACAAGGCCATCTGCGCCGGGGACTTCTTCATCTGGAACTTCCCCAACTGCGGCAATCCGCAGAAGGTGCAGCGCTATCCCCTGGAGTGGGCCGGGGCCATGCGCGCCATGCTCGAGCGGGACGTGGAACTGTTCCTGCCCGCCCATGGCCTGCCCATCGCCGGCGCCGGCCGCATCCGCAAGGTGCTCACGGACGTGGCGGAGACCCTAGAAAAGCTGGTCGGGGACGTGCTGGAGCGGATGAACGGCGGTCTCACCCTCGATCACATTCTTCATGACGTCCGGGTCGGCCCCGGGGTGCTGGAAAAGCCCTGGATGAAGCCCCTCTATGACGAACCGGAATTCGTCATCCGGAACATCTGGCGTCTTTACGGCGGCTGGTGGGATGGCAATCCGGCGCGCTTAAAGCCGGCCCCGGATGCGGTGGTCGCTGCCGAACTGGCCCGCCTCGCCGGCGGAGCCAAAGCCCTAGCCAAGGCGGCCCAGGGCCATGCGGACGCCGGGGACTTCCGCCTGGCCTGCCACCTTGTGGAATACGCCGCCCTCGCGGAGCCGGAGAACCTGCAGGTGCATGGCCTGCGCGCCGAGATCTACCAAGCGCGGCGGAACCAGGAGACCTCCCTCATGGCCAAGGGGATCTTTGGCACCGCCGCCAATGTCTCGAAGGAGAAGGTCGATCCCACGCCCTAGGGCGTGCGTCCGCTCAGTACGTTTCCTTCCCGGCGCGGATCCGCCGCGCCTTCAAGCCCCGTCTCGGTGACGACAATGACGTGGAGCCCGGAGTTTTCGCCTTCCCGGGCCTGCACGTTGAAGCCCTGCGCCTCCAAAGCGACCGCGAGCTCAGCCCCCGGGGCCATGCCCGTTTCCACCCGCACCGCATCCCCTCGGGCGATGATGTTGGGGAAGTTCACGGCCTCCTGCACGGTGAGGCCCCAGTCCTGAATGCCCAGGATGGTCTTCGCCGTGTAGGCCGGAATGGAGTTCCCGCCGGGGGAGCCGGTCACCATGAGAAGCCCCCCGGCCTCATCGAACACCATGGTCGGCGACATGGACGAACGCGGGCGGGCGCCGGGGCGCACGGCGTTGGCCGGCTCCGGGGCTTCCGGCGCATAAACGCGAGCGAAGTCCGTCATCTCGTTATTGAGCACGAAGCCTGCGGCCCAGCGGGAGGAGCCGAAAGGCCCCTCCACGGTCATGGTGCTGGAGACCGCATTGCCTTCGGCGTCGACGATGGAGAAGTGGGTGGTGCCGGCCAGCTCATGGGTGGTGTCCGGCCCGAGGGCGCTCAAAACCTCGCCCCCGAGCACCGCAGCCGGATCGCCGTGGGTGGCCGCCTCCGCCGGATCGCCGAGCGTTTGCGCGCGATACTCAAGATAGGCCGGGTTCAAGAGCCCCTCCAGGGGCACGCTCACCCGGTCCGGGTCGCCGAAGTAGTGATCCCGGTCCGCGTAAGCGAGGCGCTGGGCCTCGACGAAAGCGCGAATGCGCTCGGCCTGCGTCGCCCCTTCGGGAACGCGATGATCGTAAAGGTTCGGAATCATGATCTGCATGGCCCCGGAGGACGGGGGCGTCGCCGTGCAGATGGACAGGGACCGCCAGGGGCCGCAAACCACCGGCCGGGAGATAGCCTCGTAATTCGCCATATCTTCCAGAGTCAGGGTGCCGCCCAGGGGCGCCGCCTGGGCGCTGGCCACAATCGCTTCCGCAATGGGCCCGGTATAGAAGGCCGAGGGGCCCTCGGCGGCGACGCGCTTCAGCGTTTCCGCGTAGGCGGGATTGCGCACCGTGGCCCCCGCCGCAAGGGGCTGTCCACCGGGAAAGAAGTACTCCGCGGCGCCGGGGTTTTCGTCGATGCGGGCTATGGGAGCGAGGCGCTCTAGGGTGCCGGCCATCTTGACCGTCACCGTAAAGCCCTCCTCGGCGAGGCGAATGGCCGGGCCGAAGACCGTGGCCCAGGGCAGCTTTCCGTAGCGATCGTGGGCCAGCTTATAGAGCGCTACGGCGCCGGGGACGCCCACGGCCCGACCGCTTTGCCAAGCCTGGATATAGTTCATGGGCGCTTCGTTCTCCATGAACATATCGATCCGCGCCCCCGCCGGGGCCTGCTCCCGGCCATCGAGGAAAGCGAGGTCCTGGGCCTTCGCATCGAAGACCAGCATGAATCCGCCACCGCCCAGCCCCGAACTCTCGGGCTCCACCAGCCCCAGCACGGCGTGGGCGGCGATGGCCGCATCCACCGCGTGGCCGCCCTCGGCGAGCATCTCCGCCGCGGCCGCGGTGGCATCGGGATTGGCCACCGTAGCCATCCATCCATGAGCCCAGGGAGCCGCTGTTTCCGGCGCGGGAGCCGCATCCGGTTGAGCTTGGCCGCACCCGGCAAGCAGCCAAAGACACGGCACAAGGAAAAGGGAACGGCGCACGGGCATCTCCTTCAATGGCGAAAGTCGCGTAAGGGTTGGAAGGCTAAGGGATCGAGGGCCTGCGGTCACGGTCCGGAGCCCGGGCTTCGCAGGCGGCGGCTAGACGCAGCACCGTGCTTTCCTCGCCCCGGCGCCCCACCAGCTGCACGGCCCGGGGCAAGCCCTCTGCGGAAAAGCCGAAGGGCAGGGTCACGGAGGGGTGACCGCTGTAATTAAAGGGCGCGGTGAAGGTGAGGGGATCCGCGTAGCCATCAAAGGCCAACGCATCCATCGCATCAAGCGGCAACGGCAAAAAGGGCATGGCAGGCACCAGCAGCGCATCCACCCCTTCGAAGTAGGTATCAAGGGCGCGCGCATAGGCAAGCCGCGCTTGCTCCAGGCGGGCGTAGGAATGCGCCGAGGCCCGGTGTCCGTGATCCAGCAGCGCCGACAGCACCGGGCCGTAGGCCCCGCGCTGAGCGGGGAAGGTTCTTTCGTGGACGAGGGCTGCTTCCACCCCGGCGGTGAGGGCCCAGCCTTCGATGAGGGCAGCGCCCGAGGGCGGCGCTGCGTCGCTTAAGGTCACCCCAGCCTGCGCCAGGGCCTCGGCTGCCGCGGTGCCTGCCTCGGTGAGCGCGGAGGCGACGCCAGCACGCCAGAGTTCCTTGGGGAAGGCCACTCGAAGCCCGGCCACCCCCGTGGTGAGGGCCGCTTCAAAATCCTCTTCCTCAAAGGCCTGGCTGCGCACATCGGTAGGATCGGGCCCCGCCAGCACCGTCAGCAGGCGCGCCGCGTCACGGACGGACCGGGCCATGGGGCCCAGGTGATCCAGGGACGGGGCCAGGGGGAAGACCCCCGCCGTGCTCACCCGGCCAAAGCTGGGCTTCACCCCTACTACCCCACAGGCAGCGCTGGGAAAGCGAATGGAGCCCCCCGTATCCGTACCTAGGGCGCCAAAGCAGAGCCCAGCGGCCGTGGCCACGCCAGAGCCGCTAGAGGATACGCCGGTCCAGTGTTCCGGCGCCCAGGGGTTCCGAGGTGCCGGTAGGGACGGATGGTGCTGGGAATAGGCCCCTTCGGTCAGCCGAAGCCTGCCCAGGATGATGGCCCCCTCCGCCAGGAGCCGGTCCACCACCGTGGCATTGCGCCGCGCCCCCTGGGGCCCATGCACGGTGCCTCCCGCCCCCGTGACCTTCCCCGCCTGATCGACCAGATCCTTAACCGCTAGGGGAATGCCGTGGAGGCGACCGAGAGGCTCACCCCGGGCGCGCTGCGCATCGAGGGCGGCGGCGCGGGCAAGAACGCCCTCGCTGTCCACGGAGACATAGGCGGCCAGGGACTCTGCGCTTTGGATGCGCCGAAGCATTTGCCGCGCCAGGGTCACCGCCGGCAGATGGCCGCTACGAAGGGCGTCCACCGTGTCGACTAAGCTTTGGAAATGAAATTCGGACACCCTGCCTCCCCGAGCCCTCCGCCGGGAGGGCTCAGGCAAGGCCTAGCAGACCTTGCCGGGGTTGAGAATTCCGCGAGGGTCGAGCGCCTCCCGGAGCGTTTGCATCAGCTTCACTTCCGCCGGACTCCGGCTATGGCCCAGCCAGGGCTTCTTTTCCAGCCCAATGCCGTGCTCCGCGGAGACAGACCCCCGGAGCGCTTTGAGCGGGTCATAAACCGCCGCTTCGATGGCCGTCACCCCCTCGCTGCTTCGGGGGCGGGGCGTGATCACGAAGTGCAGATTGCCGTCCCCAAGGTGGCCAAAGGTAAAGACCCGTGCCTCCGGGTCCACGGCCGCAACCCCTGCCTTCACCGTCTCAACGTACGCCCCCATAGCCCCAATGGGAAGGGAGACATCAAAGACCTGCGTGGGCTTGCCCGCCGCTAGCACGTCAACGCTATCGCGCAGGGCCCAAAGGGCCTCGTTTCGCGCTCCGGTGCTAGCCAGCACTGCATCGCTGACGAGGCCAGCCTCCAGGGCTTCGGCGAGCACGGCCTCCACCCAGGCTTCGTCCCGGGCGGGGTCCGAGCCCAGCATTTCCGCAAGCACATAGAAGGGGGCGCCCAGCGGCAGGGGCGGGGCCGGACACCGGGGCGCCGTGGCCACGGCCTCGTAAAACTCCGGCCACATCACCTCGAAGGCGGAGAGCTGCCCCCCGAGGCCCCGATCCAAATGGCGAAGCAAGCCCGTCACGGAAGGGAAGTCCGGCAGCGC
>JAYOYG010000033.1:0-12804 GCA_038153445.1 Pseudomonadales bacterium | reverse complement strand
ACAATGCCCCAGCGATCGCCGCGGCGCTCTACGATGTACAGCGAGTCATATTCCTTTAGCAGCCCCCCGGCCTCATTGAAGCGGGCGAAGCGCACGGCCAGATGCACCTTCCCGGGCCCTGCCTGCACCACCTTCCGCTCCAGCCAGGCGCTGTGATGCCACCCCGTTTCCGCGAGGGCCTCAAAGAGCGCATTGGACCGGGTGCCCGCCTCCGGCAACACGGTGACGTGGCCGGAGGCAATACGCACGTGAGGGAAATGAAAGGTGGCTTCAAAGGCCGTGATGTCCCGAGCATTGAAGGCCGCCATGAAGGCGTCGAGGGTCGCCAGGGCCTCCGCCTGTTCATCCTCGGCCCGCGCCGAAGCCCCGGCAAGCAGCAGGCTCGCGAGCAACGTTAGCAATCGTATGGTGTTCATCGTTTTGTCCTCCCCGGGCCATCATGCCCCGCGCGGAAAGGGAGGGAAAGGCGCGAGCCCTCGACGCCCTACCCGCGGCGCGCTAGCCTCGAGCCTTTCTTTTTGGGGAGGAAAGCGGCTATGGCAGAGGCCCTTGCAGGACACTACGCACTCATCACCGGCGGCGGCAGCGGCATTGGCCTCGCCTGCGCCCAGCACCTCCTTCGGGACGGCGCCACGGTCACCCTCCTCGGGCGTGATGAAGGCCGGCTAGCCGCCGGGGCCCAAAGTCTCCTAGACGCTATCCCCGGGGCGGAGGATCGCGTCCGGACCTTCGCCGGGGATACGGCAGAGGAAAGCACCATGGCCGAGGCCATCGCCGCGGCGGAGGGCCCCGGGGGCATCCTGCATATCGCCGTGGCCAGCGCGGGTACGGGCGGCCTAGCGCCCCTCACGCATCAAAGCCTCGAGGACTTCGATCGCGTGATGCGCACGAACCTCACGGGGACCTTTCTGCTGCTGAAGCACGCCGGGAAGCGCATTGCGGCCAGCGGCGGCGGGGCGGTGTGTGCGATCTCCTCCATCGCCGGGGTGCGCACGCACCGCTACGGGGGCACCTACGCCGCCTCCAAGGCCGCCATCGATATGCTGATTCGCACCCTTGCCGACGAGCTCGGCCACGCCGGGGTGCGGGCCAATAGCGTGTGCCCCGGCCTTGTGGAAACGGACCTGAGCCAAGGGCTTCAGGACAGCCCGGAGGTGCTCGCCGACTACCTAGCCTGCATGCCCATCGCCCGGACCGGCACGGTGGACGACATTGGCGCCGCCGTGCGCTTTCTCTGCGGGCCGGAAGCCAGCTGGATCACCGGGGTGAACCTCTCCGTGGATGGTGGCCAGCACCTGCGCCGGGGCCCGGACTGGTCCAGCTTTGCGCGCATGGCCTTTGGCGACGCGTCCGTGGACGGCCCCTACGACCGCTAGGGGCAGATAGGGGCTTAGGCACTCTCCTCCGCCACCAGCCTCAACACCAAGGCGCTTTGGGGCTGAGGTAGCTGAAGCGGGAGGCCCTGGGCCGGCAGGTAGCCCGGGGCCACGGTCAGCCCTGCCCCCTCAAAGCGCCCCAGGCCGGGCACGGGCCCGGCCGTGGGCCCCTCGAGGCGCACCGAGTATCTCAGGTGCGCAGAAAGGCCAGGGAGGGGCACGCGCAGGGGACGCCCGGGCCACCGATCCCCGAGGCGCAGCACGATCGCAAGAGCTTCACGCTGGTCCTCCGCGACCACCACCCGTACCCAATGGTCTTCATCCACTTCGTAATCGAAAACGAGGCCGTCGTGCAGCAACGGCCGCAGGCGCTTGTAGCGAGCAATACCCGCCTTCAGCGTTCGCCAATCCTCAGCGCCAAGGGTCCGGGGGTCGAGCTCGAGGCCGAAGTGCCCAAGAAGGCCCACGGTGCAGCGGAAGGCCACGGAGGTGACCCGTCCCGTGCCATGGGCCGGCGAGGGCCCCACGTGCACCCCAGCCCGCTCCGGGGCCAGGAACAGGCCCCCGCGCATCATGATCGGCGTTCGCACGATGGGGTCGTTGGCATCGGAGAGCCAGGCCCGATGCATCAGGCCCAGCATGCCCCAGTCCATGCGTCCGCCGCCGCTGGCGCAGGTTTCAAGCTCCACCGTAGGGAAGGCGGCGCGGAGGCGCCGCAGCACCGCGTAGAGCCCAGCAACCTGAGCACCATGGCCCACCCCGGGTCCCGCACCCTGACCGGTGAGAATGCGGTTGTGGTCCCACTTCAGATAGGTGATGGGCAGGCGCGTCAGGAGCGCCTCAAGGAAGGCGAAGATCGCGTCCCGCACCTCCGCCTGCCCCAGATCGAGTACCCGTTGGTGGCGCGACTCGAGGCCGCCGTCGCCCCCCCGGAGCCACCCCGGGTGGGCCCGGGCCAGGGCGCTGTTCGCGCTCACCATTTCCGGCTCAACCCATAAACCGAGGCTCATGCCCGCCGCTTCCACGGCCTGGGCGATGGGGGCGAGACCTTGGGGGAGCCGGCGCCGGTCCTCGAGCCAATCTCCCAGGGCTCGGCGATCGTCTACCCGGTCCTGAAACCAGCCGTCGTCGACCACAAAGCGCTCGACCCCGAGGGCCTTAGCTGACGCGACGAGTTCGAGCAGCGCCTGTTCCGAGACGTCGAAGTAGAGCCCCTCCCAGCTATTCAGATGCACCGGACGGGGCCAGGCGAGTCCTTCCTGGGGGAAGGCCTCGCTACGCTGAAGGGCATGAATCTGCTGACGAAGACCGTTGGTGCCGTGCTCGGAAAAGACCAACCAGAGCGCGGGCGTGGTTAGGGCCTTGCCCACCTCAAGACGCCCATCCCCGGGGTTTAGGTAGGCCCCGCCCTGAATCATAAAGGTGCCATCCACCCGCTGATCAATGCGCAGCTCATGATCCCCGCTGGCAGCGAGGATCACCGCCAGCACCCGCCCGCGGTCTGCGGCCAGCGGCCCTTCACTGCACAGCAGCGCCGGATAGCGGTGGTGATCGCTGCGCCCGGCGCTCCGCTGCCAGCTGAACCCGCTGGGGCCCAGGGGCAGGGTGGTGGGTCGAAACTCTCCGCTCCAGTCGCCGGCGAAGGCCGTCACCTCACTGACCCAGGGGGGCAGGGGCGCATGGGCCGCGGAGAAACGGTGAAGGGAGATCGCTGGCCCTGCAAGGACCCGCACGGTGCTTTGAAGCCGGAAGGCGGCGGAATGGGGGAAGGCCGTGACTTCCGTACCCACCTCTAGCCGTCCATCTTCCCGAAGGACGGTCCCGGCTTCCGGCCCCTTTTGCGTCCAGCTACGCCGCTGGGGGCGGAAGAGCGCCGCGCCATCGTCGGCGAGGAAGGACAGGGGCGCAGGGTAGGCCAGCCCTAGGCCATCGCTCGCGGCCATGGCATCGGTGAGGGGCTGATCGAGCCGGGCCCCCCAGCGCACCATGGGGGCCGGAGGCAAAGCCTCCGGCGCGGCGCCGCTCCAGCCGTCAAGGAAAGCTATGCGATCATCCCGATCGGAGCCGCCACGCTGCCACAGCAAGAGGGCGCCCCTGTCCCCCGCGGGCTGACGGGGAGAGAAAAAGGATGCATGTTCTGACGCCATGATCGAATCCGCGGCTTTAACGCAAGGGAGCATGACACAGGACGGGTTCTGGCTGTTCGCCTATGGCTCGCTGATGGCGCGCCCAGCCCTGCCCTGGACCCAGCGGGTGGAGGCCACCCTCCCCGGCTACCAGAGGCGTTTCTGGCAGGGCTCCCACGATCATCGGGGCGTACCCGGGGCCCCGGGACGCGTCCTTACCCTCGTGCCCACGGAGGACGTCCCAGCTGAAAGGGATGGACGGGAGGAACGAGAGGAAGGCGCTTGCCAAGGGCTGCTCTACTATCTGCCTCCGGCCGTAGCCAAGGGCGCCCTCGCTCGCCTCGACTACCGGGAAAAGAATGGCTATCTACGCTGCACTCGGGAGGTGCGGGACCGCTTTGGGGTCCGCCGCCGGGCCCTGGTCTATCTGGCTACCCCGGATAATCCGGCCTGGCTTGGCCCCGCCCCCCGGGCCGAGCTCGTGGCCCAGCTGTGCACGGCGCAAGGGCCCTCGGGGCGCAACATCGACTATCTACGGGCGCTTCATCGAACGCTTCGCCAGCTGCGCATCACGGATTCCCATATCGAGGCCCTGATGGCCGCCGCGGGGCGTCACCTAAACCCAGCCGGAACTCTGACGACGGCCCGCCCGCCCGAGGAAAAACCCTAGGAGCACCCCGCCGAGCGCCAGGAGGCCACCCCACTTCAGCCCCTCCACTTCCTGGTTCGCCTCCAGCGCGAGCTTGTCCTGAATCAGCCGGGCCTGCACGGTCTCGAGCTCTCCGGCCCGAGCTTTCAGGGCTTCCAGCGCCGCCTCCGTTTCGAGGGCATTACCTGCCGCCGCCTGCAGCGCCGCATAGGCCGCCCCCTGGGTCGCCAATTCCTCCGCCAGCGCCGCGCCCTGGGCTTCCGCGGTGGCCAGGGCTTCCCGCACCGGCGTCAGCTCGGCGGCGAGGGCCTCGGCCCGTGCCGCGGCGCTTTTCACCGCCGCTTCCAATTCGGGCACCCGGAGCTGCGCCACGGGCTCCCCAACGGTGTACTGGCGGCGCAGCCACCCTTCGCCGTCTTCCCAGCGCACCCGGAGCCAGTCCGCGCTCTCCTCCACCACGGCGAAGCGAGCCCCGGTCAGAAGGGTGGTGAGCACGGGGTAATCAAGGCCCGGCCCCTCGCGCACTTCGATGCGCAGCTGATCGCTGACGTAGCGGACGTCCTCCGCCGCCGCCCAGGCCCCGGCAGGCCCCAGCAGCACACTGACCAGAAGCATGAGCCCCCCCGAGCGAAGCAGAGCCATACGCAATCTCCTCCAAGCTGTCCCCAAGGGCCTCAACGCCGCGGGAACCGTCAAGGTAGACTGTAGCGAAGGGTTTTAACCATCACTAGGGGCGCGAGCCGGGGGAGTACACCATGGATCTTCGTTTCTCACCGGAGCTGGAAGCCTTTCGGGACGAGGTCCGCGCCTTCCTTGACGGGGCCCTCGACGATGAACTCCGGCGCGGCGCCGCCTACAACGGCGGCATGTTTCAAGACTACGAAACGAATATCCGCTGGCACCGTATCCTCGCCGCGAAGGGCTGGGTCGCCCCGGCCTGGCCCAAGCGCTTTGGGGGTCCAGGGTGGTCCGTAGAGCAGCGCTATATCTTCAGCGCGGAGTGCGCCGCCGCCGGCGCCCCTGCCCTAGCGCCCATGGGCCTCGGCATGTGCGGCCCGGTCCTTATGGGTCACGGCACGGAGGAACAGCAAGCCACCTTCCTCCCCCGCATCCTCTCCGGCGAGGACTACTGGTGCCAGGGCTACTCCGAGCCCGGCTCGGGCTCCGATCTTGCCGCTTTGGCCCTCGATGCGCGGCGGGACGGCGATCACTATGTGCTGAACGGCAGTAAGATCTGGACCACCCACGCGCACCATGCCAACTGGATGTTTGCCCTGGTGCGCACGGACCGCTCGGGCAAGCCGCAAACGGGCATTACCTTTTTGCTGATCCCCATGGACACCCCGGGGCTGCGGGTGGACCCGATCATTTTTGTCTCCGGCGAGCATGAGGTGAACGCGGTCTTCTTCGATGACGTGCGCGTCCCCGTGAGCCACCGCGTGGGGGCGGAGAACGATGGCTGGACCGTCGCCAAATATCTTCTGGAATTTGAGCGGGGCGGCGGTAATGCCGGCCCCGGCCTCGAGGCCGCAGCCCAGCGCCTCCATCGGCTCGCGGCGGATCAGGGCGTAGCCCTGCCCGAGGGCACCCTCGCCACCCTTGAGGTCACCATCGAAGCCGTAAAAACCCTGGAATTCCGCATTCTCTCGGCCCTGGGCCAGGGACAGAACCCCGGTCCCGAGTCCTCCATGCTGAAGACCCTAGCGGGGCAGGCCCGGCAGCAGCTCAGCGAGCTGACCGTCTCGCTCCTGGGCCCGACCGCCCTCGGCGGCGCCGCCGCCCCAGCGCCCCGGGGGGCGAGCCCGGCAGTGGCCGCCGCCAGTGCTACGGCGGCTGCGCGCTACTTCAACTACCGGGCCCTCTCCATTGCCGGGGGCACGGACGAAGTGCAGCGGGACATCATCGCCAAGCGCGTGCTGGGCCTTTAGGCAAAGCGCTCCGGGCGGAAGGCCGCCGTATCGAAGGGCTGAGCCATAACCGCCTCCGGCGGGGCCGTGCCCAGGATCTCCGCGGCGCACCAGGCGGCGCCCCCAGCGGCGGTTTGGAAGCCCGTGCCCCCCTGCCCGGCGCACCAGTAAAAACCGGGTAAGGTCGGATCAAAGCCGTAGATCGGCTGCCCGTCATCGCTGAAGGTGCGCAGCCCCGCCCAGCTTGAGTTGATGCGCTGCACCTTGAGGTCGGCGCATTCCTCAGCCCGGGCAATACCCACGGCGAGGTCATAATCGTCGGGGTAGGCATCGCAGGCGTCGAAGGGCGTTTCATCCGCAGGTGATACCATGAGTTCCCCCCCTTCGGGCTTGAAGTAAAAGCTCTTCTGCAAGGACGACACCGCGGGCCAGGCGCGGACGTCGGCGCCCTCGGGCCCGGAGATCAGCGCCGCGGAACGACGAAGGGGGGACAGGCGCAGGGGCGCGGCCCCGGCCAGGGCCCCCACGGCGCTGGCCCAGGCTCCGGCGGCATTCACCACCACCGGCGCCTCGAAGCGCTCCCCCGACGCCAAGGAGACCGTAAAGGTATCCCCGAATTTCTCGATACCCACCACTTCAGCGCCGCCCTGGAAACGCCCCCCGCCGGCTTTTACCTGGCGCAGGTAGCCCTGGATCATGCCGTGGGTGTCCATGGCCAGCGCATTGCGGTCATACACCGCGCGTCCCGCATAGCCCTGGCGCAGCACGGGGAGCAGGCCATGGGCTGCCTCGAGGGAGATTTCCGCAAGGTCCGTGCAGCGGTGCGCCCAGTTTTCTAAATAGGCATCGACCTCCGCCTCGGAGCCCTTGGGCGCCAGCAGCAAATAGCCCCGGGGCGTAAGGAGCGGCGCTTCTGCGAAGCCCTCCGGGGGGTTCAGCAGGAGGGGCAGCGTGCCCAGGGTGAGGGCAAAGATGGGGTCGCTGGAGTAGGGCTCGATGTAAATTGCCGCGGAACGGCCGCTCGCGTGGTAGGCCGGCTGCGCTTCCCGCTCCAGCACGAGCACCTGTCGCTGAGCCGAAAGGGCCCCGGCGAGGGAGCAGCCCGCAATGCCACCCCCAATCACGATCACCTCGACCCGTTCCACCGCTGCCATACCGGCCATGGGAAAACTCCTCGTATTTGTGCCCTTCACCGCCCCGCCGTAGCATGCCAAAAGCACACCACGTCTGGGGCCTGGGGAGGCAAAGCATGACGGAACTGATCAAGCGAAACGAGCACAACGGCGTCTGCACCTTAACGCTGAATCGCCCGGAGGCGCTGAATGCCCTTTCACCAGCGCTCTTTATAGAACTTCGCGCTCACCTCGAAAACCTTGCAGCGCGCCAAGAGGACATTGGTGCGGTCATCCTCCACGGCGCCGGCCGGGCCTTTTCCGCAGGGAATGATCTCAAGGCCATCGGAGAGGGCGCCAGGGCCCCCAGCCCCCACTTTCAGGCCGAGACCATCGATGCGCTGGAAGCCCTACCCCAGGTGGTCATCGGCGCGGTGCACGGCGCCTGCTATACCGGCGCCCTGGAGCTGGCCCTTGGGTGCGATCTCCTGATCGCGGGCCACTCCGCCGCCTTCTGCGACAGCCACGGCCGTTGGGGCATGTCCCCGACCTGGGGCATGGGCTCCCGCCTTCCCCGGCGCCTCGGCGTGCAGGCGGCCAAGGACATGATGTTCTCCGGGCGCGTGGTAGGCGCAGAGGAAGCGGTGGCCCTGGGCCTCGCCCTCAAGGCCGTGCCCGACGATCAGCTCCTGGCCCACGCTACGGCTAAGGCCGAGAGCTATCTGAAGAATTCCTGGTTCACCCTCCGGGCCGACAAGTTTCTGGTGAATGGGGCTCAGGAGCGCCCCGGCGCTGCGGGGCCCCAGTGGGAACGGGAGATGAGCCCAGGGCGCGGCCCCGATATGGAAGAACGGCTGAAGGCCTTTAGCAAGGGCTAGGGGCCCGAGCCCAGGGGCGCCAAAAAACCCTCAAGCGCCTGCCGAAGGGGCCCACCGGGTTCGAATAGCCGCGCCCGGCTCCAACCGTGGTCAGCCTGGGGAATGCGCCAAAGCTGGGCTTCCGGGCGATCGGCAAGGGCGGCTTCGAGGGTGCCCAGCGGCGCATGGCCATCCCGCTCCCCGCTCACAAAGCCGCAGGGTACGGCCCCCCGGGGGCGCGGCAGGGGCGCCTGGCTCGCGCGCTTGGGAGGCATAAAGGGATAGGCGAGCAGCAGCGCGCCCGCCACGGGCAGAGGGCGCTCCGCCAGGCACTCCAGGGTGCGCCGGGCGCCATAGGAATGGCCCGCCAACACCACGGGACCGGCGCCCGCGAGGCCCTGCGCAGCGGCGAAGGCCGCCGCCGCCGTAGCCTGGCCTAGGGACGGCGCATCGCGCCCGATACGGGCTTCGGGCCGGGCGGCGCGAAAGGGGAAGGCGTAGCGCAGCACGTTCCAACCCAGAGCGTTCAGCGCTTCCGTAAAGGCCTCAAGCACGGGATGAAGCGGTCCAGCGCCGGCGCCGTGGCCCAGCGCCACCCACCCCTGCCCCGACGCCCGATCACACCAGTAGGGCAGACCCATGGCGCCGTCCTCCCCCGCGGCAAAGGCGCCGTCCGGGGCTCGCCCCCAGGGCGTCTCAGTTGACGTTGCGCTCATAGCCCGCCCAGTAGGGCGCGCGAAGCTCCCGCTTTAGGATCTTCCCGGAGGGATTCCGCGGCAGGGCATCGATAAAATCGACGGTCTTCGGGCATTTGTAGGCTGCGATGCGCTGCCGGGCGAAGGCGATGAGCTCATCGGCTTCGGCGGTCGTATCGGGCTTCAGCACCACCACGGCTTTTACCGCTTCCCCCCAGCGCTCGTCGGGCACCCCAATCACTGCCACGTCTGCGATGGCGGGATGGCCGAAGAGCGCACTCTCCACCTCCGCGGGGTATACGTTCTCCGCACCGGAGACGATCATGTCCTTCACTCGATCATGCACGTAGACGTAGCCGTCCTCATCCAGATAGCCCGCGTCCCCGGTGTGCACGTAGCCATCCACGAGGGTTTTCGCCGTCGCCTCGGGAAGGTTCCAATACCCCGTCATGTTCGCCGGCGAGGCTAGGCAAATCTCCCCCACCTGGTGCGGCGGAAGGGGCGTCCCGTCTTCCCCCACCACCTTCACCCGCACCCCCGGTAGGGGCTTGCCTGCGGACTTCATGCGCTGGGATTGGCCCGTGGGGTCGTGGTCTCCGGGCGGCAGGTAGGTGGCCGTGCCCGTGGTTTCCGTCATCCCATAAAGCTGGGCAAAGCCACACTTAAAGACCGCGATGGCTTCCCGGAGCAGATCAAGGGGAATGGGCGAGGCGCCATAGAGCATGGTTTCGATGCTGGAAAAATCCGTTTCCGCGCAGCGCGGGTGCTGAAGGCACAGGCGCATGGCCGCAGGGACGATGAACAGCTTGGTGATGCGCTCCTGCTCGATCACCTCAAGGACGCGCCCGGGTTCAAATTCCGAGAGCACGATGTTCTTCGCCCCGGCCCACACCCCCTGCACGCCCCAGCCGGCGCCTCCAATGTGGAAGCTGGGCATGGCGACCAGGCTGACGTCGGCCTCGCTCCAGTGATCCCAGGCCATATCGTCATGCGCGGGCAGGCGCCGAATGGCGAGGAAGGCTTCGTGGGCCAGCTGCACGCCCTTGGGGTGGCCCGTGGTCCCCGAGGTGTACATCTGGATGGCGATGTCCTCCGCCGTCACCGGACAGTGAGGATCCTCCGCGCTTTGCCCGTCGCGCCAGGTCTCAAAGCTCTCCCAGCGCCCGTGGCCAGGCACCATGGCGATGATGGTTTTCACGGTCTTCAGTTCGCCCTCAATGGCCTCCACCAGGCCATAGAAGTCCGGGCCCACGAAAAGCACTTCAGCTGCGCTGTCGTTCACCACGTAGGCCACCTCCGGCGGCGCCAGGCGCCAGTTAATGCCCACGGAGACGGCGCCGGCCTTGGCACAGCCAAAGATCAGCTCGTAAAAGAGATCGGAGTTTTTATCGAGGAAGGCGATTCGGGCGCCGTGACCACAGCCCTCGGCGAGCAGGCCCTGGGCCACCTGGCTGGCATGGCGATCGAAGGTGGTGTAGTCCGTGCGCCGATCTTCGAAGAGAAAGGCCGTGGCCTCCGGGCGCGTAGCCGCCTGAAAGCGGAGCACCTCGCCGAGGGTCTTTGCCTCCGTTACCGTTTTGATGTCCATGCCGTCTTGCCTCCCGATCCTCGCTAGCGTGGCCGAGGATCTTAGGGTTAGGGTGCGATGGCAGCAAGAAAGGACGCCGCGATGGATGCACCACCCCCCCTAGAAGATCAGCCCGCGTGGCGGGACGCCCTGGAGCAGCGGGCCGCGGACACTCGGCAGGCGCTGGACGAGGGCACGGAAGGCGACGTTACGCTGGATCAAACCCGGGTGGGTCGGCTTTCGCGCATGGATGCCCTGGCCGGCCAGGCCCTGGCGCAGGCCGCGCAGCGGCGCCGGGAGGCCACCCTAAAGGCGCTGGAGGCAGCGCAGGCCCGGTTGGAATCGGGGCAGTTCGGCTACTGCCTGTCCTGCGATGAGCCCATCGCCCTGGCGCGCCTTTGGCACAACCCGGCGGTGACCCAATGCCTACCCTGCGCTGCGGAGGCGGAGCGCTAGGGCCTAGCGATCTTCCTGAATAAGGATTGTGAGGGACAGGGGGCCATGAGCGCCAAACAGCATGGTCATTTCGATATCCCCGGAACGCGAGGGCCCGGTGATCCAGTGCAGGGTCCGTGGGAAGACCAACCCCTCGGCGCCCGCCTGCTCCCGTAAAAAGGCCCAGAGATCTTCCGAAGGGCCAAGAAGTGCCGACGCAGGGAGCACCACCGCGTGATGCTCGGGAAGAAACGCCGACAGCACCGGGTTCTCCGGCCCCGAAGCTAGGGCCAGGGAGCCCGTTTCCGCGAGGCCAGCTACCGCCGTGCTGACGGCGAGGGCGTCGCCGCTTTCCACGGGTCGCAGGGCTGGCGCAGACGCGCCCCAGGGCAGCTTTGCCAGGGGCGAGGCGGGCGCCACCACGGGCACACCGCCATGGGCGGCTGCCAGGGCCGTCAAGGCTTCCGCGAGGGCCGCGTCATCGGCAACGCTCTGAACCTTGGCTCCCGCCCCCTCAGCCTGCGCCACGAACAGCGCCCGAAGTTCCGGGGCCTGGAGCCGCGCCCGCTGGGGCACGAGATGGGCGGGCCGGGATGGAGCCGAACGCGCCTTCAGGGCGCGGCGAACGGCCCCGAGGATCTGCGCCCGGCCCCCGTCGCTCACGGCAGGTCGCTGATGCGGTCGATGATGGTGCCCACGATGCCGTAGGCCACCGCTTCCTCGGCGCTCATCCAGAAGTCCCGGTCCGTGTCCTCGGCAATTTTCTCGAGGGATTGGCCCGTGCGGTTAGCCAGGGTCTGGTTCAGGCGCTCGCGCATTTTCACGATTTCCTGGGCGTGGATTTCAATATCCGACGCCGTGCCCCCAAAGCCGCCCGCGGGCTGGTGAATGAGGTAGCGGGTATTCGGCAGGGAATAGCGATTTTCCTTTTCCGCTGCCAGGTAGATCAGCGCCCCCGCACTGCCTACCCAACCGGTTCCCACCACGCGCACCGGCGCCTTGATGAAGCGAATCATGTCGTAGATGGAATCGCCCGATTCCACGTGCCCCCCGGGGGAGCTGATGTAGAGGGTAATGGGATCGTCGCTCGTAAAGGCCAGGGCCAGCAGCCGCTCGTTGGTACGCTGGGCGCTCTCCGTGTTGATCTCCCCGAAGAGGGTGACCACGCGATTTTCGAAGAGCAGGGCCTGCGTGGGGCTGGCCTTCTGCGCCGCTTCGAGATCGGCTTTCTTGTCGTCCTTCACGTCGTTCATGGGGCTGTCCTTATGTCTGGGGTGCCTCAAAAAGCTGAGACCCCGCCGTGGGGGCCATTCTAGCGCGACGGCGCCTTTCGTGGGGTGGGGGCAAACTCTTCCCCTTGCAAGCCTGCAAGGAAGCTTCCCCCTTCGGGGGCGGGGAAATTCCGGCTTTCGGTCCAGGCCTTACCGCCGAGGAGGCGATGAAAGCTGCCTCCGGGGCCCGCGAGCCGCCCCAGCACCGTCGTCGCTGCGCTGAGGAGCGGATGATACAGCCAGGGCCGGGCGGCAAAGAACGCCCAAAACCGCAGGAGCCACCGCGCCCGGTCGCCATCGAGGCGCGCATCATGGGCGCGCTGGCGCCAGCGCCGCAGTAGGCTCGGGAGGGGGATTTTCACCGGGCACACGGCCTCGCAGGCGCCGCAGAAGGTCGAGGCCGTGGGCAAGTGGACCGTGTCGTCCAAACCGGCGAGCTGGGGCGTGAGCACGGCCCCCATGGGTCCGGGGTAGACGGAGCCGTAGGCGTGCCCTCCGACCTGCCCGTAGACGGGACAGTGATTCAGACAGGCGCCGCAGCGAATGCAGCGCAGCATGGCTTCGAACTCCGTGCCGAGCATGGCGCTCCGGCCGTTATCCACCAGCACCACGTGATAGGCCTCGGGGCCGTCAGGATCCTCAGGGCGGCGGGGCCCGGTGGAGAAGGTGGTGTACACGGAGGCTTCCTGCCCCGTGGCCGAGCGGGCGAGCACGCGCAACAGGGTCGAGGCATCCTCCAGCGTCGGGACCACCTTTTCGATGCCGGTGACCGCGATATGCACCTTGGGCAGGGACTGGGTGAGATCGCC
>JAYOYG010000032.1:0-22508 GCA_038153445.1 Pseudomonadales bacterium | reverse complement strand
GCCATGCGCCCGGGGCGCCCGTAGGGCGTCTCCCAGGGGCGAGGCAGGCCGGGAATATTCAGGTTAGAAACGGTAAAGCCCGTCAGCCCAGCCTTGGGCTTAGAGCCTCGACCCACGGCCCCTTCGTCGCGAATTTCCCCCCCGGAGCCCGTTGCCGCTCCGGGGAAAGGCGCAATGGCCGTGGGATGATTATGGGTTTCCACCTTCATGAGGAGGGGCACGGCCTCTTCCACAAAGCCGTAGCGCGGGTCATCGCCGCGCACCCAAAGACGCTGGGTTTTCGGGCCCTCAAGGACCGAAGCGTTATCGCTATAGGCGGACAGAATGCCTTCCCCGTTCACCGCCGCGTAGGTGTGGCGAATCATGGAGAAGAGGGATTGGGGGGCCGCTTCGCCGTCAATAACCCAGTCCGCGTTGAAGATCTTGTGTCGGCAATGCTCCGAGTTCGCCTGGGCGAACATCATGAGTTCCGTATCCGTGGGATCCCGGCCCAGGGTTGTGAAGGCTTCCGCGAGATAGGCAATCTCATCGTCTGATAGCGCAAGCCCCCAGGCGCCGTTGGCCTCGGCCAGGGCTGCGGCGCCCTCCGCCAACAAGGGCACGGCGCGCAGAGCTCGGGGCGCTTCGGCGGCAAAGAGGGGTGCACCATCGCTGTCCCAGGGCAGGAGCGCTTCGGTCATGCGGTCGAAAAGCACGGCCGTCACCGCCGTCCGTTCCGCCTCCGTCAGGGCGCCGGTGAAGTACCAGCGCACCCCGCGCTCCACCCGCTGGACCGTCCCTAGGCCGCAGCCATGAAGAATATCCGTGGCTTTCGTCGACCAGGGCGATTGCGTTCCCGGCCGCGGCACCACCAGGGCAAGAGGTTCCCAGCCCTCGCTAGGCGCCCAGGGCGGCCCCTCCAGGACCTCCTCAAGGCGGCCCCGCTCCCCTTCGGCAAGCGGGGCATCCACCGCCACAAAGGTGCAGGCCGCTGCGGTCACCGCCGTCAGCCCCGGGGCCAGGGGCTGAAGCTGCTTCAGCCAGCGGGCCTGGCGCGCCGCTGTCAGGGTGAGGGGGCCGGCGAGGGAAAGCACATCGGTCATGGCTAAACAGACTCCTGGACGCGGGGCGCGGAGCGCCGAGCGCGGAAAAAGGTACGAAGTAAGGTGGCGGAGGCCTCTCCCAGGAGCCCTTCCTCTACCGCCACCTGGTGATTCATGGCGGCGTGCTCGAGCAGCTGGAACTGGCTTCGGACCGCGCCGGCCCGGGGTTCCCGGGTGGCGAAAACCAAACGCGCCACCCGAGCGTGGATCAGGGCTCCGGCGCACATTGCGCAGGGCTCTAGGGTGACATAGAGCGTGGTGCCCGGCAGGCGATAATTGCCCTCGGCCTGCGCTGCCGCCCGCAGCGCCGAGAGCTCTGCATGGGCGCTGGGATCCTGCGCCCCGATGGGGCCGTTGGCGCCTTCTCCCAATATCACCTCATCCCGGGTGAGCACTGCCCCCACCGGGACCTCTCCAGCCTTCGCGGCCGCCTCGGCCAGGGCCAGGGCTCGGGCCATGCAGGCTTCATCGAAGGCGGAGAACGGCGTCTCAGGCACGGCTGCCAAACCCATTCACCAGCACCACCCCCACCACAATGAGGGCGATACCCAGCAGCGCGGGCGGCGTCAAAACCTGACCGAAGGCCAGGCGCCCAATGAGGGTGATCGCCACAATCCCGACGCCGCTCCAGGTGGCGTAAACGAGCGCAATGGGCAGGGAGGCCAAAGCTAGGGACATGAAGTAGAGCGCCAGCAGATAGCCCCCGGCCATGGTCAGGGTAGGCCCGAGGCGCGTGAACTGAGCCGACAGCTGCACGTTGGCCGTGGCCAGCACTTCAAAGGCAATGGAGAGCGCAAGGGCTAGGTAGGCCTTCACCGAGGGGCCCTCCTCTGGGCCGGCGAAAGGGCCATTATGCCAGGGTCCCCGCCTAGAGCGGGGCTTCGCTGTAGACCCGCCAGCACAGCAGGGCCAGGGCGCTGCGCTGGGGCGCGAAGGGTTCGGAGGCGTCCCGCACTTGCCCCTCCGTGGGGCGCGTTTCCCACCCTTGCAGGCGCGCAAAGCCGCCCCGCACGGCAAGATCCCCGGCTGGCCACACATCCCGGCGCCCCAGGGAAAAGAGCAGATACATCTGGGCGGACCATACGCCGAAGCCGAGCACGGAGGTGATGGCCTCCACCACCGCGGCATCGTCCATGCGCGGCAGCCGGCGCAGGGGCAAGGCGCCAGTCTCCACCGCCACCGCCAGGGCCCGGAGATAGCGAACCTTCTGCCCCGACAGGCCCGCCCCGCGAAGGGTTTCGTCAGAAGCCGCGAGCACCGCCCCGGCGCCAAGCCGTCCCCCCAGGGC
Source organism: Pseudomonadales bacterium (assembly GCA_038153445.1). GTDB lineage: Bacteria > Pseudomonadota > Gammaproteobacteria > Pseudomonadales > Azotimanducaceae > Salivita. The sequence continues at coordinate 20,138 of JAYOYG010000032.1, read as the reverse complement.
CTGGGTGAGGCGCTGACCAATGGCCCGGGCCGCATGGGTGCTCACCTGCTGGCCCACGATGATCTTCGCCAGGGTGCCGAAGCCCCCGGGGCGAACGCGCGGTTCCGGGGGCCCGACCCGCTTTAGGGCCCGGGCCACCGCCGGGTGCGTGGCCGCCAGCGCCGCCAGGTCCTCCTCCAACCAGTGCTGAGGATGTGCTTTCCCTGCCGTCATCATTTTTTTATCCCGCTGTCATCGGCCAGTGATCTTACGACCGAACACTGCCTTCCGCGAAGCCATCCTTGGGAGTGTCGCCATGACCCCGGCCCTTGAAGCCCCTTTCGTGCCCGCGCTTGCGAGCCCCGTGCTGGCGGAGAACGATCACTTCGCTGTTCACTGGACCCAGGGGCTCCCCTCCCAAACCCTTGCGGAAGCCCTCGGCTGGGCCCGGGAGCACACCTTCCGCGCCGTGGGAGAAGGCACGGGGCGCCCCCTGGACCTGGACCGGTTCGATCCCTACTACGAGCACCTTCTCCTGATCCACAAGGCGGAACAGCGCTTGGCCGGCGCCTATCGGCTCGCGCCCCTCGGGGCCGCCCAGGGGCTTCGCCACCGCTATCTGCCCACGCTCTTCCGTCTGGAGGAGGCGCACCTCGAGGCCCTGGAGGGCGCCCTCGAGCTGGGCCGCTCCTTCGTTTTCCCCACCTACCAGAAAGATCCGAGCGCCCTCTATCTGCTGTGGAAGGGCATCGGTCAGTGCATCGGATTCCACGGGGCTAAAAGCCTCCTCGGTCCCGTGTCCGTATCCCAGGATTACGGCCCTCGGGGGCAAGCGCTCCTGGCCCATTGGCTAGGCGCGGGGCGGGACCGGGCCGTGCTTGCGGGGCGCCAGCCTTTGGCCCCGGAAGCCCTTGACTGGGCCGAAGCCCAGCTCCCCGCGGGGGCCGATCAGCGCGCGGTGGAGACCGTCCTGGCGACCCTCCCCGGCGCGCCGGGAAAGATTCCCGTACTGCTCCGTCACTATCTAGGGCTAGGGGCCTGCGCCCTGGGGTCGAACATTGACGGCGCCTTCGGCAACGCCTTGGACCTTCTGATGCAGGTCGACCTTACCCAGCTACGCCCTGCGGTGGCCCGCCGCTACCTGGGCTGCGCCGGGGCAAAGGCACCCCTCGGACGGGCGGCCTAGGCGCCGGCTGGCGCTCGGCCACCGCCCTTAAGTTGGCTGAAACGGAGTGCGCCAAACGCTTCCGGGGCGCGGCGGGGAGCACCGGCAAGACCTCCACCGTAACCGCCACCGCCGGCGCGCAGGCGAGGCGCAGCACGCTTTCTAAAAGCGTATCGTCACCCAGAAACGCCGGCGCCGGGCTGAGGCGCCCTGCCCCATCGCAGTAGCGCAAGAAAAGCGGCTGCACGGGGACGCCGGTGCGGGCCGCGAGCTCAAAGCCCATGGGTTTCAGGGGCGCGATGCCCGCCCCGTCGGTGGTGGTGCCTTCGGGAAAGAACAGTAGGGAGCGGGCCCGAAGCCCCTCCGCCAGGGTCGGTAGCGCCCGGTAGCTCCGGAAGGCGGAAGTTCGATCAATGAAGGCCATGCCCAGGCTTCGAGCAAAGGCCCCAATCACGGGCCAGCGGGCCACCTCCGCCTTGGCCAGAAAGCACGTCCCAGCAGCCGGGGGCAGCAGCGCGGACAGCACGACCACGTCAAGCCAGGAGATATGGTTGGCCACCACCAGCTGGGGCGAGGCGGGCAAGGTCAGGGGCGCCGGAAGGCGCACGGAGAAGGCCTGGCACAGGGCCCAGGATCCCCAGCGAAGGCACTGGCGCTGCAAGCCCGGCCAGCGGGCCGTGACCGAGACGCTGAGCAGAAGCCCCAGCAAGGTCAGTACCACGAAGGGAAGGCGCAGAACGCAGCGCCCCCCCTGCCTGAGCCAGGTCATGGCCATAAACCATCTCCGCGAGGCAAGGTGCAGGGTATTTTCCCCCCACCTCCCTTACCATGGCATGACGACCCGATGACCAAGCCATGACGAGGGGGCTCAGCATGGAACTCTACGACGCCTTTCGCGGCACCTTTGCGGCGCGCCACTTCACCGACGATCCGGTGAGCGACGAAACCGTCTCCCGCCTTCTCGAGGAAGCACGCTTCGCCCCCAGCGGTGGCAATCGGCAAGGCTGGCGCGTGGTGGTGGCGCGAAGCCCCGAGACCCGCGCAGCCCTCGAGCCCCTCATGCTGCCGACCATGCAGCGCTATGTGGCTGAACAGCGCGCGGGGCTAAGCCCCTGGAACCCCCTTGGGCCTTCCCCCGTGAGCGCGGAGACCTGCGCGGAAACGGACGTGCCCGACGCCTTGCTCGCACCCCTGCGCACGGCGCCCGTGCTGCTCTTCCTTTTTGTGGATCTGGGTAAGGTCGCCGCGATGGATCAGCACCTGGACCGGGTGGGCGTAATTAGCGGCGCCTCCATCTATCCCTTTGCCTGGAACATTCTGCTGGCTGCCCACGCAGAGGGGTTGGGAGGCACGCTCACCACCTTCCTGGCCCCGGAAGAGCGCGCCGTGGCCAAACTTCTTGAGGTTCCGGACAACTACGCCTTCGCCGCCATGATTCCCCTCGGCGTACCGAGCAAGCGACTCACCAAACTGCGGCGTAACCCCGTATCGTCCTTCGCAACGCTGGAGCGCTTCACGGGACCGGCGCTTCCGGAGTCGCCCTAGGCGAGGGGCGCCCCGGCCTTGAGCACTCCTGCGGCCTGCATCTGCCGGGTCGTCAGCCCCTCTCCGTTCGGCGCCCAGCCCGGGGGGCGGAGGAGCACACCCAGCCGCGCACGGAGCCCTTGCGCAGCCGCGAGGTCCCGGCCCAGGGCACGCCAGCTGGCCGTAGTCACGGTCCAGGGGTTGGCGGAGCGAATCGGAGTGAGCACCCCAAACGCCGGGGCTTCGCGCTCCTCTGCAAAGGTGCCGAAGAGCTTGTCCCAGATAATGAGCGTGCCCCCGTAGTTTTTATCGAGGTAGGCCAGATTACTGGCGTGGTGAACGCGATGGTGCGAAGGGGTGACGAACACGGCTTCGAACCACCGGGGCAGGCGCTTGATGTGCTGCGTATGGGGCCAGAACATGTAGGTGATGTTCACCTGCAGGGCCAGCATGACCGCCAGCGGTTCGAAGCCCAGAAGCGCCACGGGCAGGTAGAACCAGGGCTCGTAGAGCGCTTCCACCACGGACTGGCGCAGCGCCGTGGCCCCCAGGTTGTACTGGGTGCTCGAGTGGTGAACGATGTGCGCCGCCCAGCCCAGGCGAACTTCGTGCAGCACGCGGTGGTGCCAATAGAACGCAAAATCCACCGCCAGGTAGCACAGCACAAAGGTCAGGGGCGTGGTTTCTAGCTGCCAAGGGGCGAACTGGCTGGCAAGGACCATTGCCCCGAAGAACACGCCGCGCATGAGCACCTGCACCCCGGTGTAGGCGAGCCCCGTCGCAATGCTGCAGAGCGTGTCCTTCAGCCGGTAAAAGTGGGTATTCCCCCGAAGCTCAAGGAGCGCCTCCAAGAGCACCAGGGCGCCGTAAAACCAGAGGGCGCCGGCCGCAAAGCCCTCAAGGTGCGCTTCAAGATTACCCATGGGCTAGCTTTGCAACCGCTTGGCGTCTAGCCGCAGACGCCCCAGGGCGAGAGTCCCCAGCACCGCCAACAGAATCGGCGCCATGGGCGGCCCCCCAAGGAGCGCGACCACAATAATCGCCGCAGCCCACGCTAAGCTCTGCATCACCATCATTTTCCCCATCTCAAAGCCCCTTCTACTTTCTCAAAGCCTTATCTTGTCCCGAGCGCGTTTCAAGCGTTGCGCTCACGACCGCGGGGGGGCCGTCTCGATGGGCCCGCCCGCAGCTTCCCAGCCCTTAAAGCCGTCGCGCAGGTGGGCCACCTTTTCTAGACCCATGTGCTGCACCAGCTGCGTAGAAATAGCGGAGCGCCAGCCCGAAGCGCAGTGGAAAACAAAGGTTTTGTCTTCCCCGAATTCCTCCTTGAAATAAGGGCTCTCCGGGTCTACCCAAAATTCCAGCATGCCCCGGGGGCAGTGGAAGCTCCCGGGAATGAAGCCGTCGCGCTGCCGCTCCCGCACGTCGCGTAGATCGACGATGAGCACGTCGTCGCGCTCAAGCAGAGCCTTTCCGGCTTCGCTGTCGATTTCTTCGATCTGGGCTCGAGCCGCGGCCACGAGGGAGGCGGCGGAATGCTTAAGGGGTTTGGCCATGGCTAGGCTCCTTTTTCCTATGCGTCGGCCTTCGGCGGCGTATGCACCGAAAGCGCCTGAATCAATCGGTCCACTTCCTCTAGGGTGTTGTAGTGCGCAAAGGACACGCGCACCACGCCGCCCTCCCCCGCCAGCCCCAGGTGCTCAATCAGTCGTCGAGCATGGAAATCTCCGTAGCGCACAGCCACCTGGGCGGCTTCCACGGCCTGGGCCACGGCGCCGGCGTCCCAGCCCGCAAGGCGGAAGCTGATGATCGGCAGGCGATCCGCGGCCAAGCCGTCCGTGCTGCCAACGATGTCGGCGTCCGGGCGACTGCGAAGATAGGCCAGGAGGCGCTCCGCAAGGTGCCCTTCGTGGGCGGTGATCGCCTCAAAGGCCGCATCGAGGGCGTCCGAGCCCTCGACCCCCGGCGCAGCGTGCTGCCCCAGGGCTTCTAGGTAGGGGGTGATGGCCGCCGCTGCGGCAGCGAGCTCGTAATTCGGATTCCCAGGCTCGAGCTTCTTCGGCACCGCGTCGATGAAGTGGTGATACTGCGGCGCCAGCGCTTCAAGGTGAGCGCGGCGCCCCCACAGCACGCCCTGATGGGGACCGAAAGTTTTGTAGAGGGAAAAAGCGAGGTAATCGATGGGCAGGCGGGCCACGTTGATCCGCCGGTGCGGGGCGTAGGCCACAGCGTCCACCGCCAACTGCGCCCCCGCCCCCTGCACCCGCGCCCCAATGGCCTCTAAGGGCATCACCTGCCCTAGGATGTTGGACGCCCAGGTAACGGCGACCAGGCGCGTTTTGGGCCCTAGAAGCGCGTCCAGATCCTCCAAGCGCGGCACCCGGGTCTCGGGGTCTAGCGTCCAAAACCGGAAGGTCACCCCCCGCTCCGCCAGCACCTGCCAGGGGCCTATGTTCGACTCGTGATCAAACACCGTGAGGATCACCTCGTCGCCCGGGGCGAACTGCGGAGCCAGGGCCCGGGCCAGGAGCTGGAAGCCTCCGGTGGTGGAGGGCGTGAGCACCACTTCCTCGGCTTCCGGCGCGCCGATCAAGCGCGCCAGGGCGGCGCGGTGGGACGCCAAGGCGTCGGCAGCGGCCTGAGACCGGGGATAGGTGCCGCCGGTTTGGACATTGGAGTGGCGCAGGTAGGCGGCCATGGCCTCCACCGAGGCCTCGAGAATTTGCGTGCCCCCGGCGTTATCAAAATAGGCCCAGCCGTCGTCGAGGCCGCAAAAGGCGTCACGGGCAAAGGCAAGGGGAAAGGTCATGGTTCGCTAGGCTCCTCTGGGGCAGCGCCCGGGGACAGAAAGGCCCGTACCGCTGCCGGCGCTTCCGGGCCAAAAAAGCGTGCCGCGGGTAGGGGCGTGGTGAGCTGACCGTCCCGTAGCAGCGCCACAGCATCGGCCCAGTGTTCGGCGAAGGCAAGGTCGTGGGTCACGGTCAGCAACGCCACCCCGCGCGCCGTCAGTCCCCGAAGCACGGCGCCCAGCCCCGCAGTGCGCTCCGGATCCAGCGCGGACGTCGGTTCGTCAAAGAGGAGAACCGTCGGCCTCAGGGCCAGGGCCCGGGCAATGGCAACCCGCTGCTGCTGCCCCCCGGAAAGCGCCCCAGGCTTTTTGTGCGCGAAGGCCTCAAGGCCGACCTGGGCGAGGGCATCCCGCGCTCGCCCCTCCGCTTCCCCCGCGTCCAGCCCCTGCGCTGCACGCAGGGCCAGGGTGACGTTGCCGAGCGCATCAAGGTGAGGGAAGAGGCGAAAGTCCTGGAAAACAAGGCCCAGACCTGCGGCGGGATCGGCGAGGGTCAGCGTGCCCCCATCCAGGGCCTCCAGCCCCACGAGGCACCGAAGAAGCGAAGACTTGCCGGCGCCGGAGGGGCCCAGGAGGCAAAGATGCTCCCCGGGCGCGAGCTCAAGGGAAAGATCCGCAAAGAGCAGATCATTGCCGAAGGCTTTCCTCGCGCCCCGAAGACTGAGCACCACGGCACTCACGAAGGGCGTCCCAAACGTCGCTCGAGGCGGCGCACCATGGCCACCAGCGGCAACAGGATGAGCAAATAAAGCCCCGCCGCAGCGATGAGAGGCGTGGGGTTGGCCTCGAGGGCCTGAGCCTGGGTGGCCTGCTTCAATAGGTCCGGCATGGCAACCACGGAGGCCAGGGCCGTGTCCTTCAGCACGTTAATGCTATTTCCCGTTAGGGGCGGAATTACCAAGCGGAAGGCCTGGGGCAGCACGATCAGGCGCAGAATTTGCGGAAAGGTCAGCCCCAGCACCCGCCCCGCTTCGCTTTGCCCCTCGGGTACGGCTTCGATGCCAGCGCGCACGATCTCCGAGGTGTAGGCGCTAGAAACCGCCGCCAAGGCCAGGGTCGCGGAGGCAAAGGCACTGAGGGAGAGGCCCACAAAGGGCAGCGCGTAATAAACCAGAATCAGGAGCACGAGCACGGGCAAGGCGCGAAAGACGTCCACGTAGGCCCGCACCAAGGCCCGCAGAGGCCCAGGCCCGTAGAGTCCGAGAAGGGCGAGGGCCAACCCGCCCAGCCAGCCCAGCACGATGCTCAGGGCCCCCAGCTGAAGGGTCAGGAGAAGCCCCTCCCAAAGCAGGGGCCAGGCCCGCAGCAGCACCTCACCGTTAAAGAAGGTCTCGAGCATAGTTAGGGCGCTTGCGGGCGAGGCAGGACCGTGACCGTGCTGCTTCCCGGCGCCGGCGCCTGCCCAAACCATTTCTCGTGGAGCGCAGCGAGGGTCCCATTGCGCTTGAGTTCGCCGAGCGCCGCATCCAGAGGCTCGAGCACGGCGCTGTCCTTCGCCAGCATGAGGGCGTAGCGCTCGCCGGTCTCGATGCGCTCGGCAATGCGCAGGAAGGGCTTGTCCTTGGCGTAATACAACAGGGAAGGAATATCGGAGAGGTAGGCATCAATGCGCCGGCTCTGCAGATCGAGCATGGCCGGCGCCAAGCCCTCGTAGCGCGCCAGGGATCCGATGCCATAGCGCTCCTGGGCTGCCGTTGCCCAGATGTCCCCGGTGGAACCCGTATCCACGCCCACCCGCCGGCCCTTCAGGTCCTCGAGGCTTAATACGGGGCTGGCCTTCAACACCGTGAGGGACTGATCGCTGTCATAGTAGGGCTGGGTAAAAGCCACTTGGCCCAGGCGCTGGGGCGTCACGGAAATGGACGACGCGGCCACATCGATGCGCCCGGACTGCACCGCGGCAAAAAGGCCATTAAAGGGAATATTGCGAAGCTCAAGCTCCCGGCCCAGGGCCTCCGCGAGGGCCCGGGCGAGATCAATCTCAAAGCCCACGTATTGGCCATCCCGCGCCTGGAACTCCCAGGGCACGTTGCCGATGTTCGCCCCCACCACCAGCGGCTCCGCGCGAAGGCTTTGGCCTGCGATTAAAAGCCCGGAGAGAAGCAGAGCCCAAGCCCCGCGCCTAAAGGTGTATCGGCCCATGAATTCCGCTTCCTTTCCCATTGCCCTCGAGCGTAGCACCAAATGGGCCTAGCCCTCCCCCGTGGCCAGCGCTTCGAGTTCCATCCAGCGCTCGATGCGCGCCTCGAGCGTTCCTTGAAGCTCTGCCAAGGCTGCCAGGTCGGCCTCGGCTTCGGCGCGGTCGCGGGAGAAGAAATCGGGATCGCTCACGGCCGCCTGCCGCACTTCCACTTCTCCCTCCAGCCGTTCGATCTCTTCCGGAAGGGCCTCAAGCTCGCGCTTCAGCTTGTAGCTGAGCTTGGCTGGGGCTTTCGGCGGGGCCTTGGGGGCCGCCGGCGTCTCTGCCGACGCCGTCACCGCGGGCGCGGCCTCCGCCCCGGGGGCCTCGCTGGCAAACCCCGATTCCGCAACTCGCAGGGTGCGTCCCCGGCGCTTCCAATCCCCGTAGCCGCCGACGTACTCCTCTACGCCGTGCGCTTCAAAGACGAGCACACTCGTCACCACGTTATCGAGAAAGGCGCGATCGTGACTCACCACGATGAGGGTGCCGTCAAAGGCCAGCAGCTGCTCCTCGAGGACCTCCAGCATTTCCAGATCAAGATCGTTCGTGGGCTCATCAAGCACCAAAAGGTTGTGGGGCTTGGTAAAGAGCTTGGCCAGAAGCACCCGGTTGACCTCGCCCCCGGAGAGATGGCGAATCTCCGTGCGGGCGCGCTCCGGCGTGAAGAGAAAGCCCTGCAGGTAGCTGTAGATGTGGCGATCGACGCCGCCAACGGTGACCGTATCCCGGCCCTCGGCGACGTTAAAGGCGATGGACTGATCCCAGCGGAGCCCCTCCCGGGTTTGGTCAAAGTAGCCCACGGACAGCTGCGTACCCCGGCGGACCGTGCCGCCGTCGGGCGAAAGGTCCCCTAGGAGAATTCGCAACAGCGTCGTTTTCCCCACGCCGTTGTTGCCCACGATGCCGATGCGATCGCCGCGCTGCACCTCCAGATCAAAGCCCTTCAGCAGCGTTCGCCCGGCAAAGGCTTGGGTCAGGCCCTGGGCTTCGAGCACGCGCTTGCCCGAGGCCTCCCCTGCGGTTAGGGCCGCCTCCGCGCGCCCCTGACGCTGCACGCGCTCGGCTCGCGTGCGGCGAAGGGCCTCCAGGGCTCGAACCCGCCCTTCGTTTCGCGTCCGCCGGGCCTTAATACCCTGCCGAATCCAGGCTTCCTCCTGGGCCAAACGCTTATCGAAGAGCGCTTCCGCTGCAGCCTCCGCTTCCAGCGCCTGCGCCTTTAGCCGGAGATAATCCGCATAGCCCCCGGGCCAGCTCTGCACCACGCCGCGGTCGATTTCCACAATGCGCGTGGCGAGGCGCTCCAGAAAGGCGCGATCGTGCGTGATGAAGACCACCGTGCCGGAGAAGCCAAGGAGCACCCCCTCGAGCCAGGCGATGGTGGCCAAATCCAGATGGTTGGTGGGCTCATCGAGGAGCAAAAGCTCGGGCTTGGTGACCAGGGCTCGGCCCAGGGCCACGCGCCGCCGCCAGCCCCCGGAGAGCGCTTCCATGCGGGCGCTGCCGGGCAAGGACAGCTGGGAGAGCACCGCCTCCACCTGCTGCTCCGGCTGCCATCCCTCCATGGCGTCCAGCTCCGCCTGAAGCGTCGCCAGCTTGTCGAGATCTGCGGCCTCCGGCGCCTCCGCGCTCAAAGCCTCCAGGGCCGCTAGGCGCTCGAACTGCGGCGCGAGGGCTTCCCGGAGATAGGCCCGAACGGTGAGCGCGCTTTCCTCCGGCAGGGCCTGGGGCAAGGTGCTGACCCGGAGCCTGGTCCGCGTTTGCACCTTCCCCCCGTCGGGGACGAGCTCGCCGTTTAGAATCTTAAGAAGCGTCGATTTCCCCGCCCCATTGCGCCCAATCAGGCAAACCCGCTCCCCCAGCTCTAGGGCAAAGCTGGCGTCCTTCAAGATCGCGCGATCGCCAAAGTGGATGGAGAGCGCGTCGCAGCGAACGAGGCTCAAGAGGGACTTCCGCGACGGCCCAGGGGCGCCCCAAAGCGATACCCCTCTCCGCGAACGGAAACGATCAGTCGCGCCTCATCAAGACCTTCGAGCTTCTTCCGCAAGCGGCTTAGGGCCGCCGGAAGGCGATTCGACGCCCGAGCGGGCTCCTCCTCTCCCAGCGCCGCTGCCAACGCTTCGCCACTGACCGGAGCCTCACCCGCCTCACAGAAGGCCGCTACCATGGTGGTTTCCAAAGCGCTCAGGCGGACGGTTCGACCCCTTGGAGAAGCCAGGAGCTGAGCCTGTTCATCCAGTGCCCAGACGGGCTCGCCGCCCCCACCGGCCCGGCGCGCCACGCTGCGAACGACGGCTTCCAGCTCCTTAAAATCGACGGGCTTTACAAGGTAAGCATCTGCGCCTTCGCGCCATCCCAGAAGCCGGTCCCCGGGGCCGCTCCGCGCCGTCAACATCACAATGGCCAAATCGGGACGCTTGGCCCGGAGCGCTCGCGTGATCTCGAGGCCGTCGATGTCGGGCAAGCCCAGGTCGAGAATCACCACCTCGGCGCTGGAGCTGAGAAGGCCGGGCAGCACGTCGTACCCATCGCTATCGAACACCACGGAAAAGCCCGAATGATCAAGGAAGAACAACAGGTCTTCGCGCAGGGAGGCTTCATCCTCCACCACCGCGCAACGTAGGTTTGCCATTAAGGCGCCCCCTTAGGTAACCAAAGCAAAAGCTCTACCCCCTCAGAAAGACCGGCACGAAAGGCCACCGAACCCCCATGGCTCTCCACAATCCGGCGAACCAAGAAAAGGCCCAGGCCCAGCCCCCCGGGCTGCCCTTGCCCCTGGCCCCGGGCGTATTTTTCGAAGAGCCCCTCGCAGGCTTCATCGGAAAGCGGGACCCCGTCATTCTGAAGGGAAAGGCCATAGCCAGCCACCTCACCACGCGTTTCGGCATAAACCGTCAAGTGCACCGCGGAGCCCCGGGGCGAGTAGCGGATCGCGTTCTCAAGCCCATTCAAGAGCGCGAAGCTCAGCAAACGTGCATCCCCGCGGAGGAAAAGGAAATCTTGGTCCGGCAGGGCCTGATGGATTCGCTCCCGCTCAGCCTCAGGAAGCAGCAAGCGGGTTTGAAAAATCAGCTCCTCCAAACTTAAGCGGTCCCGCTGAAGCGGAAGATTCCCGCCTCCATCACGTTCCGCCGCAAGCTCGAGGAGGAGAGAGAGGCGGTCCGCCGCGCTATTGAGCGTGCTGAGCCTGGCCTCTTCTCGAGGGCCAAGCCCTCCATCCGCCGCTGACGCCGCGGACAGCGCTTGCCGACTTTGCTGTACCAGCGCCAGGGGACGTTCCACCGCATCGGCGAGGGCTGCGATCAGGCTATTTCGCAGCGCTTCACGCTCCCGCTCGGCTTTTCGGGCTTGCAGAGCGGCCAGCGCTTGGCGCTCACCTTCGACGACGCGCCGCCGGGAGGCTTGCGCACGAAGTCCCGTGGCAACATTAAAGATGACCATGAGCCAGAGCTGATTAGCCGCCAGCAAGTTCGTACTCCGCTCACTGTAGGTTCCCGCCTCCAGCACTTCGTAGATCAGCGCCGAAACGATCAAAGGGTAGATGGCCAGGGCTCCGGCCATTAGTCGTTCATCGCCACGCAATCGCCAGCGCCGCCCGATTTCCCGTACCAGCGGAACGAAGCCTAGGAAGGAGTAGACCTGCAGAAGGGGCGCCAGGGCCTTATAGCTCCCCGCTAGCGAGGCCAGCGCAGCAAGCGCCCCTAAGCCAATGCCACCCCACGCGACCCAGTAAAACCTTGGATAGCGCCCACGAAAATCTAAGATGGTGGAAAACACCGCCCAATTCGCTGAGGTGAGGAGACAGGCTGAAACGAGCTGAACCGGATGTCCCCACGACGATTGATTTCCAGATAAAAATGGGATTAGCAGGCCATCCATCGCCGCCCAGTGCAGGCCATTGATAAACAGGAAGCCCACGAACACTGCAAAAAACGACGTCCGAAAGAGGAGGAGATAAACGATATTTACAGAGAACAGGAGAAAGCTGAGCCCATAGCGCAAACCGAGGCTGAGGTAATCGCGATGCGCCTGAGCTTGCAGCGAAGCCTCGGGCCACAGCTTTACAATTCCATGGAGCGGCCCTTCGGACTCAATAGCGAGAAGGAAAGCGCTACGCCCCGGCGGAAGGGTGAGGGGGAAGAGGGGGAAGCGGTAGGAAACCGCCGCTAATGGGGGCCCGATGCGATCACCTTGAACCCCCAAACGATGCCACTCACCGGTCCCATCCCGTACGTAAAGCGTCAGCTGATCGAGGTAGGGCGGGCGCACTTCCAGAAGCCTGAATTGGTCGTGAGTTTCAAGGTTATCCACCTCAAAATACAGCCACGCCACGCCCTCCACATAGCCCAGCCCCAGGGGCCCTGGCAGGGACTCAAAGGCGCCCCGGGCCAGGGCTTTGGAGGCCTCATCCAGAGAGACCTCCCCGGACCGGTCAAGCCAATGCGTCAGATGACCCTCGCTCAGCACCAGCGGGCCGTCCCCAGAAAGGGACGGGGGCGGGAGATTTCGGTCTGCCGAAAGGGCATCGACACACAGAAGCAGGGCCAAGCACCCCAGGAGGCGCCGGAGCAGCGCGGGCCCCGCCCTCACGATGCCACCCCGGGAAAAAACGCTCGAACCTGCAAGGCTCGAGACGGCCAAAGGCAGTTCAGGGAGAGCTCCACCCCAAAACTTTCGAGGACCGCCGCCGGCAAGACCGCCCCAGAGAGCACCACGTCCGCCCCTCCCGGTCCCTGATGATTCGCGATCATCACCACGCCAGCGCGGCCTGGGGCATCAGAGGCGGAGAGGTTTACATCCCACTGCCCCGCACTTTCCGCCCCCACCCAGAGCAAGGCGGCAATCCCATGAACTACGGACGGGGGACCCTCAACCTCGGGACCAGACGCTTTTGAGGTCAGGGTAATACGATCTTGAAACGCGGGGGGGAGGAGCACCAGGGCCTCCTCAAAAACCGCCCTCGCCTGCCGAGGGGAGGGATCGGGGGCCTCCTGAACTCGGCGCTCATCATCCAAATCAACGGCTAAGGTGAACACCAGCTTCAGCTGCGCCACTGCTTCCCGCAGCTTCTCCAGCCAGTGGATTCGGCGGCGATGCTGCCTCGGACTACTGTGCTCCGCGAGCAGCTCCAGCACTTGCCGAGAGGAATCGATCTGCGCCACCGGCGTACGAAGTTCGTGGGCCAGGAGCGCGAGGAGCCTTGCGCGATCTTCGCGCGACTGCGCCGAAAGCCTTCCTTCTTCCTTCAGCGCCTCCTGCTCTGCCTGAGCGTTCTCCAAGCTGCGTCGTAGAGACGATGAGCGAACCACCAGCGCCGCTTGAAAGGCCACTAGAAACACGAAAACCGGACCCATCCGAGCAAACAGCTCAGAATATCCGAGGGGAAGGACCCCAAAATTGCGAAGCACCAACATGAGTGTCGCAACCAAATAAATTGCTGCCGCCAAAGACACCGCCCGGGACGAGGCATCACCCCGGTTCCACAGGCGGGAAATGGGCGCCAGGGCGCACAGCGAGATTGCGACGGAGAGGAGTTGGACCATGGGGCTAACAAGGCCATAGAACCCGAGCATGGTCAGGCCCGCCCCGGAAACCCCAAGGAAAAGTGCAAGCTGCCCAACGCGATAAAAGATTCGATGGTGTTCTCGGGCTTCAAAAAGAATCATGAAAAAACCCGTCATGGCAGCGGAATAGAGGCAAACCAGCACCCCCCCGGCCAGGCTCCCCCAGCGCGGCATCTCGGGGAAGATCCACTCAGCCAGCAGGCCTGAAGGGGCAGACCATTGAAGCGTGGCCACCATCGCCGCTACGGCGAAGACGCCCTCCAGCACCCTGCGGCGCCGAAGAAAGACAAAAAGGTTGGAAAAGGCGATCAACGCAGCCATGCCCAGCAGCACCCCATCGGCCCAATAAAGCCCATAGGCGAAGGTCTGAAAGGCCTTGGGCGTCCAGAGCACGGGGGCTGCGGCGAGATCACTTTCCGAAGCCAGCCGGAGGAAAAACTCATGGCGTCCCGGGGACAGGAAAAGGGGAAAGAGATGCCCGCGGTAGGGGATGGGCTTGACGCTTTGGGGCAGCAAATCACCCCCGAATCGATGCTGCCAACGGCCATCGGGGCCTCGGCGATAAAGATCGAGCTGATCGATATACGCCGGATGCAGCTCTAGCCATCGCTCGCCCCCCGCCCCAGGCTCGACCTCAAGGACACCGTGCAGCCACGCCGCCCCCGGCTTGAACCCCAAGGCCAGGGATCCGGGGAGGGAACGGAACGCCCCGGCCTCAAAAGCTTCGAGTGCCTCCGACAGAGATGCCTCCCCGCTCGGATCTTCCCAGACGGAAAGGCTTCCCGTGCTGAGGCTTTTGCGAGAGGCCTCGGAGTCCACCGGAATGGCTGCCCCCTGCGCACCGGCCACCCAGAAGCAAAGAAGGCAGGCCAGGGTGCGCCAGCCCCTTCGCGACCGCCATAGACCCTGTGCGTGACCCACGCCCTCTCCCCTTTTCTAATGCGAGGCTTCCGGCAGCCAGAGCTGAATGCGCTGCATCCCCTCCTCCGCCGGTAGCCAACGAAAACCGCCACCATAGGCCTCAAAAACGGAACGGACGAAGGTCGTGCCGCTGAACCGCTCCCCATCCTGAGATAGGGGCGCAGTGAAGGTGAGGACTACCTGCGGGGCGCCACGCTCATCCCGCTCTCCCATGACGCTGAGCGTCAAAGAACTATCTCGCGGAGTAGCCCTCGCCATCCCCTCAAGCAAGTTTAGCAGCGCGAAGTCCAGCTCCCTCGCATCGGCGCACACCTGGGCCTCTGGTGCAGCGAGGTCAATGCGCAGGCGCGCGCGCAGCACCGGACCACAAAGGGCCTCCAAGTCCTGGAGAAGCCATTCGACAGAAAGGGTTGAAGTTCGTGCCCCCAGCCCCTCCTGGCGCTCGCGATCGAGCGTCAGCGTGAAGAGCAGCTTGAGCCGCTCCGTCGCCTGACGAATCACCGCAAGCCGGGACTGACGAGCTTCCGGCTCCGCCTCGGGCGTTTTCTCTAGGAGCTCAAGCACCTGCCGAGCCGCGTCGATCTTCGCCACCGGGGTGCGCAGCTCATGAGCAATCAGCTGGAGCAGGCGCGTGCGCTCCTCAAAAAGACCATGTTCCGCCTCTGCCCGAGCGAAGACACGCTGTCCCTCCAACGCATCCAGAAGCAAATAGGTGTAAAACATCACCACGTAGACCAGCACTGTGAAGGCCTGGGAGTAAGCCAGCGCCTCACTAAAGGGCATGACACCTAGGGATAGCAGTAAGCCAAAGACCAGAGCCAGGATTACGCTAGTGTATGCAAGGGCCAGGAAACGATGGATATTCCCGCCCTGGCGCCAAAGCCTGATAGCCACCGGCGGTGCCCCAAGGACAAATGCAACGGCAAACCCCTGCACGAGAGGAGAAAGGGCCTGATAATAGCCAAAGGGCGACAATACAAGCGCCAGCCCGGACACCCCAATTCCGGCCTGGCTGACCCGGTAAAACCAGGGATGATATCGGCGCAGTTCCAGGAGCATGGCGAAGAACCACCAGGAAAAGAGCGAGACCGATAGCACCAGCGGGCCCGTCAATTGATCGGCGAAAGCGGGGTTTTCAGGAAAGAAAAACTGATGACTCAGGCCCCAAGCCGACACATTACTTAGGCCATGGGAAAGGATGGTCCCGGCAAATAGCAGCGCCGGAGGGCTTTTCAAAGACACCGCCAGCACAAGGGCCGCCAGGAGGGCCGCAGCGATAAATCCGAAATAAAGTCCCGCCCGAAGGTAGGTCGCCTGGAACCTTGCGTCTAGGCCCGCTGGCGTCCAAAGCTTCAACATGGCTGCCACGAGCCCCTTGGCCTCCACCCGCACTAGGAAGCGATGCTTCCCCGGTGCCAAGGACAGGTGAAAAACATGATTTCGGTAAGGAAGCTCCCGCTGACTGAAGGGAAAGGTATCTCCGCCGATGCGGTGATCAAGGGGGCCTTCCGGGGCAAAATGGTAGAGATCGAAGCGATCAATGTAGGGCGGAGCCAATTCTAGCCAACGATCCTGTACGGGCCCCTCAGGCACCCGCAGGGAAAAGGTCAACCAGGCCGCCTCGGGCACATAGCCCAGGCCCAGGTTCCCCGGGATAGGGGAGAAGGCTCCGGCCTCTTGCGCCGCCAGAGCCTCCTGGAGCGTTGCCGCCTTCGATGGATCGCGCCAAAGGCTCAGGTACCCCTCAAGATCCTGAAAGCCCTCGTCGTTTACAAGGAGCGCGCCGTCCGCCGCGCGAGCCCCGAGGCTAAAGCAGACCAGCAAAACAATCGTTAGCGGCAACCACCGGATCATGAAGGCATCCCTTCCTTTCATTGCGCCAGTCTACCGCGTCTAAGAGTTTTCGCGAGGGGCACTTCATGCGACGCTTAGAGGGCAGCTAACTCACCGTGGAGAGAGACATGAGCGAAGAACAAGCGATCATCGTAGAGCGCCGGGGGCGCGTGATGGTGATCACCCTAAACCGGCCCGACGCCATGAATGCCATCAATGGTGCCCTGTCCAACGGGCTCTGGAACGCCATCCAGGAGCTGGACAGCGACGACAGCCTAGTGGCCGGCGTTATCACCGGTAGCGGCCGGGCCTTCTGCGCGGGCATGGACCTGAAGGCCTTCGCCCGCGGGGAAGACATCGGCCCCCTGAATAAGTTTGTCCGCAGCGGCGCTGAAAAGCCCCTCATCGCTGCGGTGAACGGCTTCGCCCTCGCCGGAGGTTGCGAAATCATGCTCACCTGCGACCTTATCGTCGCAGCCAAGGGCGCCAAGATTGGCATTCGGGAAGTGAAGGTAGGCCTCTTCGCCGCCGCTGGGGGCGTGTTCCGCCTTCCCGCCCGGGTGGGCTACGCCAAGGCCATGGAAATGGCCCTGACCGGGGAGCCCATCACGGCGGAGGACGCCATGGATGCGGGCATGCTCAGCGCCCTCACCGAGCCCGGCGAGGCCCTGGACGCCGCCGTCGCCCTGGCGGAGCGCATCGCTGAAAACGCCCCCCTGGCGGTTAAGGCCTCGAAGAGCCTCGTTCGTTCAGCGGCCATGGGCATCGAAGAAGACAAGCTGTGGGAAATGCAGATCCCCTGGCAGCAGAAGGTCTTCACCTCTAACGATGCCAAGGAAGGGCCGAAAGCCTTTGCAGAAAAGCGGGCCCCGAACTGGACCGGGACCTGAGTCTTCCATCGACGTAGCAAAAAGGGGCGCCGCGGCGCCCCTTTTTTGTTAGCCGCCTCCTGGGCCTAGAGAGGATCGCCCCCAAGCACCGCCGGAGTTTCGCAGTAGGTGGTGAGGATATAGCGCTGGTGCGCTTCGATGCGCGGAGACATTACCTCGGCCACCGCCGGCAGCTTTGAGTTGGCTTCAAAGAACTGCAGCATGCCCTGGTTTTGCTTGGTGACGGGCATGATGGAGGGAGGCACGGGGCACACGGCCATGCTCATGGTGGCCCAGTAAATATCGGCAGCTGAAACCGCATCCCCAACCAAATAAGCCGAGCCCCGAGCTTCCTGGGCGGCGAGGCGCTCATCTAACAGCTTAAGCACGGCGGCCACCTTGCCCGGGGCCGCAGCGCTGGCGGCATCGCTATAGCCGTACTTCCGACCTAGCGGGCCGTCATTGAGAATCCGCATGTTCCACACCAGCCCATCCTCGGCAAGGATGATGGCGGAGAGGCCGTACACCTCCGCCCGCAGTGCGTAATCGTCAGGAATCAGCTTCGGGCTGTCCGGAGCGCCGATCTCCTCAGCCAGGGCCAGCTGCTCCGTCCACACGTTCCGGGGACGCTCTTCGTTGTGGAACATGGTGGGAAGGCTGGTTTGACTGGTGAGCTCATAGAGCCGCGCCTGCCGATCCTGCCCCGTCGTCTTGTCGATGCCCATCATCGGGTGAAGAGCACGAATAATCGGAATTTTTTTGACGTAGCAGAGGTTCTTCAGCGCCTCGGCGTACAAGGCCTGGAGCCCGGGAATGAAAGTGATGCGCGTGCCCGTTTTCATGGCCGCAGCGTCTTCAAGCGAAATAAATTCCAGTGCTGTCATTGCGTCGTTCCCCCCTGGTTTTTAACTACCCGCCCTAGCGAAAGACTACGGTTTTATTGTCATAGACGAAAACCCGGTGTTCGGCGTGCAGGCGGACCGCCCGCGCCAAGGCCATGGTTTCCGTATCCCGACCCGCCGTCGCGAGCATCTTCGGCGTATAGGTATGGTCCACGGGCTGGACGGCCTGCTCGATGATCGGGCCTTCGTCGAGGTCCGCCGTGACGTAATGCGCCGTCGCCCCGATCAGCTTCACCCCCCGCTCATGGGCCTGATGGTAGGGCTTTGCGCCCTTAAAGCCCGGCAGGAAGGAGTGATGAATGTTGATGGCCCGACCGTAGAGAAAGTCGCAGAGATCATCGGAGAGGATCTGCATGTAGCGCGCAAGCACCACGAGCTCCGTCCCCGTCTCTTTGATGATCTCTTTAAGGGTGTGCTCCTGCGCGGCCTTGCGCTCCGGCGTCACCGGAAGATAGATGAAGCGAATCCCTTCACGCTCGACATCGCCGCGGCAGGTAAGGTGATTTGACACCACCGCGGTCACCTCGATGGGCAGCTCCCCCTTCCGAATCCGGTAGAGCAGATCGGATAGGCAATGGTCGATCTTGCTCACCATGATGAGGGTCTTCAGGGGCTCAGCGTTACGATGAAAGGCCCACTCCATGGAGAAGGCCTCGGCGACCGTCGGGAACCCCGCCTCTAGGGTTTCAAGGGTGCTGTCGCCCTCCGTGACCCGTCCCACGGCGCGAAGAAAGAAGCGCCCGGAGCACTCGTCATCGAACTGGTGAAGCTCGGAGAGGTAACAGCCCCGGTCAAAGAGGTAGGTGGTGACCGCGGCGACGATCCCGCTGCTCGCGGGGCAGGTCACGGTCAATGTGAAGTCATCGGCCATGGCCGGAAGTTCCTTAGCAAATGCGGCGGCGATTATGAGGGAGCGGCTCCCCGGGGTCACGGCCTTCTAAGGCCGCAGGCGTCCCAGAAGCCCGCCCAGGCCCAGGACAACAAACCCCGCGACCACCCCCGCCGCCCCTTCTGCGAGCATGGAGAGCAAAAAGGCGCCAGTGCCAACGCTCGCGATGGCCTGCTCAAGCCCGTGCGCAAGGCTCGGCACGCCGTGCAGCAAGATGCTGCCCCCAACCAAAAACATCGCCGCCGTCCCCAAGATGGACAGGGCGCGCATGAGCCAGGGGGCAAAGGCCAGGATGGCTCGACCCAAGGCCTGAGCCACGGTGGAAGTCTTCGCCTTGAGGAGCGCTAGGCCCAAATCATCGAGCTTCACAATGGCGGCCACCAAGCCGTAAACGCCAACGGTCGCCGCGATGGCCACCAGCGAGAGGGTGACGGCGCGGGGCACGAGGGGCAGGGCCTGAACCGTTCCCAGCACGATCACGACGATTTCCGCGGAAAGAATGAAGTCCGTGCGGATAGCGCCTCGAATCTGCGTCCTTTCTGCCGCGAGCAGCGCCGCCTCCCCTTCCTGTGCCGCAGAGGACACCGCCTCTCGATGGCCCTGCTCCCCTTCCCTGTCCCGTCCCCAAAGGCTCGCAAGCTTCCCTGCGCCTTCGTAGCAGAGGAATAGCCCCCCAAGCATCAGAAGGGGCGTCACCAGCATCGGCAGAAAGGCGCTCAACAGCAGTGCCAGGGGCACCAATATGAGCTTGTTGAGAAAGGATCCACGAGCCACGGCCCAAACCACGGGCAGCTCCCGCCGCGCATCGACGCCGCTGACCTGCTCCGCATTCAAGGCCAGATCATCACCGAGCACCCCGGCGCTCTTCTTGACCGCCACCTTGGAGTACACGGCGACGTCGTCTAAAAGCGTCGTGATGTCATCCAGCAGTGCCAGCAAGCCCGTGGCCGCCATGCGGTGTACTCCCTCTACGCGTTACAGAATCGCGCGCCTCTCGGCCAAGCTACCACCCGCCCAGCCCTCCCACCAACGCCTTCCCGGCGGCACCGCCAAAATGTAACCTTGACTTCTCATCACCTGCATGAGAGGTTTGCGTTACATTTTCAGGAGATCAATTCATGGGCGAATGGATTCCGCTTGCGGGCATGCTGACGGGCATCATCATCCCCGTCGCAGTGTTCATCTGGCAGTACTACGAAGGAAAGGGAAAGCGGGAAACCGCACTGGAGATTGCCAAGCACCTCGATGATCCGAGGAAGGTCGAGGAGCTGCTTCGGCTGTTTGAAGAGCGCAAGGGCGAGCCCATCGACTATCGCCGAGGCGGCGTAATCACCCTATCCGTCGGCATCGGGCTTTACCTCCTTGGCGCCACCGCCCTTGGCCCCTTATTCAAGGGAGCAGGCCTCCTGGTGGGGACCATCGGGATCGGCACCTTCGTCGCCGGCACCCTCTTCCCCAACACCGG
>JAYOYG010000031.1:0-22704 GCA_038153445.1 Pseudomonadales bacterium | reverse complement strand
CACAACCCCTTCGCCAGCATTGATCAGGCGGGGGTAGGGCGCCTCATGCAGGCCGCCATTCGCCGGGGCCGGGAAACGCGGAAGGCCTTGAAGCTCGGGATCTGCGGCGAGCACGCCGGCGACGCCACCTCCATCGCCTTCTGCGAAGGGCTGGGCCTCGACTACGTTAGCTGCTCTCCGCCCCGGGTGCCCGTGGCGCGGCTGGCGGCGGCGCAAGCGGTGCTACGAACGGCCTAGGGCTTAGATGCCCTAGGGCGTGGGCTTGATAATGATGAGGTTGGCGCCGCTGTTCGCAGCGGCTGCCGCGTCCACGCTGGCGTTGGGATCGATCACCACCGCGGCATTGCTGGTTTCTGGCACGGCCACCTGAACGGCAGTGCCCGTTGTCGTGGTGGCGCTGGTGACACTGACCGCAATGCCCTCGCTCGTCACCTCCGAGGCGACCGCCACCTCCGGCGCGCCGTCGCTGGTCGAGGCGCTATCCGCGAAGGGATCGCTGTTAATGCTGTCCTCCTCCGTTTCCGTCAGCAGATCCCGATCAAGATCGTTCTCCGTCCCTCGAAGGGAGAGGAAGTCCTGGTCGAGCTGTCGAAAGCGGAGCTGATCGCCATTAAGGGCGTCGATGGCGCCGCTCAAGGCATCGCCCGTTCCCGCCTCGGCATTATCGATGTCTTCCTGGGCGGAGCTTGGCCGGGGAGTCCCGATGGAAAGATCGAGCGAGATGATCGCCGGGGTGCTTGGCGGGATACTCGGATCGCTAATGCGCGTGCCCTGATTGGCCTGGGATAGGGTGACCGCGCCAGCTTGGCTGGCGATCAAGAGTTCCCCGACCGTTCCATCAAGGTCCCGGAGCAGCACCACCAAGGTTTCCCCGAGCTCGTCGACCTGCACCTCGAAGTAGGTGCCCCGAATGCCGATGACCGCCGTGGGGGAGGTGAGACGGTAGTTGTCGCTGGGCCTTTCCCCGCTGCGAAAGCGGCTTTCTCCAAGCTCGAAGCGGGCGGTGAGGGGCGTGGACTCCGTCGGGCCACTTTCCTCCCCAAGGGTGAATTGGCTAAACGCCTCGAGGGACAGCTGGGCGCCGTCGGTAAAGCTCAGTTCGGCCGTGCCCTCGAGGGTCCGCAGCTGATCCCCCGCGGCCACCTCCAGCCCCGCGGCAAGGCGCTGGGGCCGCGCTCCTGGTCGGCGTAGCAGGCCTACTCCCGAGGCTTGCTTGATCGTGCCAACGACATCGCCGGCAGCGGCCCAAAGCGGCCTAGGCGCGGCGAGCAAGCACAGCACGAGGAGGAGGCCCAGAGCAGGAAAGGGCGCCTGGCGGGAGGCGAGGGCCATCAGAGCCCCGGGGTGGCGCTTTGCTCGATGGTGAGCTGGTTGTCACTTCCCTTGAGGCGCACCTGGATACTGGCATCGCTCACGTCGCGCTGAAGGGTGGAAATGGTGTTGCGATTGCCGAGCACTTCAAGATCGAGGCGTGCATTGGTCGCGTTCTCGGCGCTCAGGCTTAAAAGGTTGCTCGCCCCATTAACTGCAACTAGATAGTTCAGGACCGAAACGTTGACCGCGCTCAGGGCCAGGGAGTTGTCGTCCCCCAGAAGGGTGGTGGTAACTGAAGCTTGGTCGGCGCTTTCAAAGCGCTGGGTCAGGGTGGTCCGAAGCCCGTCAACAACCGTTGCCAGCGCAATCTCGCTTGCCCCTGTGAAATCAAAGGTTGCGGTGCCTTGGTCGCCGCGCCAGCTGAGTTCCTGGGACGTGATGAGGGTTTCCGTTTGGGTGACCGCAAAGCTGTTGTCCGCACCGCTGATTTCCCAGGCGTACTGGGAAATGTCGTTGCTTTGGAGGGAAAAGGTGTTGGCGCCGCCGATGAGTTCGAGATTGAACTCGAATTCCCGCAGTTCCAGCGTTCCCTCTTCCTGGATGAAATTGAAGGTGTTGCCGTCGCCGGTCACGGCGAGGGTAATCGCAGACACCTCTAGCCCATTATCTTGAGTAAGGAAGTCGAGCGTATTGCTGCCCCCGCCAAAGTCGATGTCCACGGCCAGCTGAGCCCCTCGGAGCGTGCCGAGCAGCGCGTTGTTTTGCCCTTCGAAGAAAAAGTCGAGGGTCTGTTCCCCACCGCCCACGGTAAAGGGACTCTCCTCGTCAAGCCCGATGGAGGAGGACTCGGGACCCTGGAAAATGAACTGTAGCCCCGTTTGCGTGGCGTCCGGCGCGGCGATGTTGAAGCCGGCGCCAAGCACTCTGATAGAGAGAAGGAGTAGGCCGATCGCCAGCACTCGCGCTGTGAGCTGCGCAAGCGCACAAAACACGGGAAGAGGAGGCACGCGCGTCAGCTGCCAGGCGCCTGAACGATATTTATCAGCTGCCCGCCGCCCAGCAAATTGAGCGTTGCTGATTGGCCTGAAGATTGAAATACGTCGACGACGGACCGGCCCCCGTCCGCTGCGTTGGAATTCGTCAAGTTGAAGGTGTTACCCCCGTCGACTTGGTCGATCAAAAAATGCGTATCGGGTCCGTTGGTCCAATCAATAGATGCGGTATTGCCGGCTCCAGACTGGGAAAGGATTAGAGCAACACCGGATTGGGTGCCGACGACTTTGACATTGGCAACGCTGTTTTCATCGATCTGTCGAATATCGAAGGCGCTTTGGGAAAGCTGGATGTCTAGCGTGATGCTGTTGCTGGCTCCTCGTTGTTCGGTGTGTAGAACGTTATCGGCGCCATCTATGAAATAGGTCAATGAGGTCCCGGTGCTCAGGCCATCGTTGATCAGGTTAACGACCTGGTTGAAGCTCCCGTTAATCCGTCCATCTACATTAACGTCTTGGATATCCACGCCGCCGCCGATCTTTATATCCGTTTGGTTGCCCTCTCCATCGGCTAGAAGCGTGAGCAGACCGCCGCTGGAGTTCATATCCAACGCCAGCGCATTATTCGTTCCGAACTGATCAATGTTTAGGGAGAGGTTAGCTCCGCGAAGAAGGGCCTCGGGTGCGCTGCTTGAGCTCTCAAAGAGGGATAGGGAAGTGCCATTACGAAAGAAGCTCGAAGGTTCAGGGGCAAACTCCAGCACGGTGCCACCGCTTTGCACCTCCACAAGGTTATCGATGGTGCCATCTCCGTCGGTATCTTCCGCCAGATACTGATCGTCAAAGTCACCGTCATTATTGATGTCACTCAGGCGAGTGGGCTCAACATTGAAGGTGAAGCCCGCGCCTCCGTTTGTGTCCAAGGTGGCGGCGCCGGTGATGACGTTACCGTCCCCAATTTGGGTGATGTTCATGATCCCGCTGCCCGTAGCGCCATTCGTTGGCTGAACAATGGAGATTTCATTTGCCCCCCAGCTTCCAGGAGAGCTGAAGAGCACAGCCAGAATTCCGGCGCCAAAAAGACACACTCTCAGTTGTTCTTTGGCTGCCAATTGCATTTCCTTGCGCGGATTAATCATCAGCTTGCGCTCCCTTGAGTCCGCTCATCTGCGCTCTCGCCGCCCATAAGGACCGGTCGAAGCCTTCTTCGACAATATCGATCACCGCAAGCTCTACGGCGCGTCGCACGGCGATGTTGGGGGATTCGTTAGAGGCCATGCCGGTCTCTGCCTCCAAGAGGTTTTCGTTTTGCTCGATAAAGCGGAACAGATTGCTGCTCACCTGGTAGCTGAAAATGGTGGCGCTTGTTTCCGTGGTAATAAGCACTTCCCCGGTCTTCGTGCTGATAAGGCGCAGCGCTACGCTGACTCGGTCCGTTCGGTATTCGGTAGAAACCCCCACGCCCAGATAGCGCGCCCCGGCGCCGCCGCTGCGGAGGTTGGATTCGTAGGCGATGACCGCCCCTTCGATGATCACCCCCGCAAAGAGCAGGGCCGGAAGGTTTGGATCCTGCCCAAATTCCTGCTGAGTGGATCGAATGAGCTGGCGCTCCTTGAGGAGGTGATCCAGCCCAATTCGCTCTACAGGTACGAAGCATTGGCCTCGGCAGGCTCGCTTCAGCGCCCGGAGCAGATAGGTATCGCTGCCCTGACCAATGGCCGTGGAGAAGCTCGTTCCCAATTGGCTGTCCCCGGAGGAGCGCTGCCCCGTGCGGTCGAGAAACTCGTAGACCGCCACCACCACGGGCTCTTCGAAGGGGGGTAGGAGGGAGAGGCGTGGCAGCACGCGCTGATCCACTTCCGGGGGATCCTTGGGCGCGGGCACGGAGGCACAGCCCGCGAGCGTAAGCAGGCTGCTGAATCCGATGATGGCGAGGCGCTGTGCCCATGCCCTTGTGCTCCCCCAGGTATTCATCATTTAGAACAGGAATGCCTCGGTCGGGATGGTGAGTTCCGTCGTGCCATCCGGGCCCTCGATGACGAGGCGAACCTCGCCCCCCGTATCCTCAAAGGAGATCGTCGAATCCAGCAGTTGGAAAGATCCGGAGGTCGAGGGGTTCTCCCCAAAGAGGTTATCCACCAACTGGCGGCTTAGCTGGGAATACACCCGGGACTCGAGGTTGCGAAGGAATCGTGCCTCCACCGTGTTCTCCGCTTCCCGTTCCGCGGCAAGCTGATCGGCTTCTAGCGCATCCTCGCGCGCCTGCTTACGGGTGCGTTCCTGGTTCTCGATGGTCAGCACGTGTGCGCTATAGCCCACCCCAGAAAACGCCGGGTTCTGAAAGCCAAAGACCAATGAATCGGCGTTTGCGGCGCCGCTGGCGGCGAGAAAAAACGCAACGACAAATAGCGTTCTTTGAGTTGATCTGCCTATTTTCATAGGTCCTCCTGTTCCCTGCTTCCCAGGTTGCATTTAGTTCCCCGAACCGGCGGCTACGCTAAAGGGCGAGCCGAATTGGTTGCTGTTGTAAGTCGCCGTAAAAACGCCCCCGCTGCCCGTTTGGAGAAGCTCTAGGGGACCTACGCCGGTACCTTCAAAGGTCAGATTTAGAGAAAGATTCGAACCGTCTTGTCGCAACCGAGCCGAGTGCCCATCGCCTAAAGCCAGCACGTTGATTTCCGATGCGCTCGTCCCGCTGTTCTGTTTCAGGATGAACTCGTTGCCATTGCCTTGAACATCCAGGGTCAGGGTTCCGTCGACTTCGGGCCTTAGGCGCGCGAGATTGCTATCGCCGATGAGGGAAAGGCCGATCGAAATGTTTTGAGGGTTTGCCGCCGTTGGAATGATTTCAGCCTTATTGCCGTTCCCATCCATCAGGATTTGAAACACCTGGTTTTGGCCGGGAACAGACGAGCCGGTTCCCTGGGCAAGGAGTGCGAGGCTGTTGTCATCGCCCTCCTGGGTCAGGTTTAGCAGGACATCTGAGCCCACAATCGCCTGAGCCCCCGAGCGCACAAACAGAGGGGATGAGCTGATGTCCGGATGATCGTTGAGGACTTGCCAGTCGGCCTCCGCAAGGGAGCCCGGGCCTGAAAGTACATTCCTGAGGCCAACTTGATTGATGTAAATCGAAGCGCCCTGAGCCCCCGTGCCCAGTTGTTTCAGAGCGACCACGTTTCCGTCGGAAGCTCGAGCAGCGCCCGCCAGCCCTGTGAGGATTAGACATGCCGCACCGATCCAGCAGGCGCGGGACCCCTTGGAGAAGATCAAGGCGATCATGGCGTCACCGCCAGTAGGGGCGCCAGGTAGGCCCCGGGGACGGCCAGTTCGCTTGTGACGCCCACGGCGGAGGTCAGGCGAAGGCGGAGCCCTGCGGTTGCTGCGTTTTGAAGCACGGCCGAGGGCAGGCTGACGTGCAGGTACTCCTCAAACTGACAGTTTGGAATGAGAAGGTCGTCGCTGCAGCGGCGGGTTTTGCGTTCGATATTGAAGGATTCGAGGGCCGCTCCATCTTCCGTGCGGGCTTTCGTATAGAGCCGGTAAGCACCGGAGTAGCGAAGGCGAATGCGGAGGGCGTGGTGGGCGCCGAGGGGGTCGGGCTGGGCGGTCCACTGAACCCAGCCCCGAGCGCGCTCGAGCATGGGATCGGAAATGGAGACCTCAAGGGGCCGGCCCTGGGCGGACGAAAGGACGCCCCCGCGGACCGACTGGTCTACGGAGGCGCAGCCGCCGAGGAACCCCAGTAAGGCTCCAAGGACGGTTAGTACGCACAGCCGCCGTTGCAAGCATCCCTCCCGTGGACGCTGCCCTAATGGGTTTCATTGAATCCACTGTTTCCGTAAAGAACAACCATGCTTTTGTAAGTAGTAATTACAAAAACGTTTTTAATAACCTAGAGGTATGAAGTTTGGGCGCGAAGCAGGGGGAAGGGAAATAACCGCGGCGCTTTTCCTAAAGGGGGCCGGGGAGGAAAGGGAACGCTGCCAACGAGATAACAAGGGGGAGGCGGGCGCCTCCCCCTTTCCCTTAAGTACCTTGGCTCAGGCTGCGTAACGCTCGAGGTGGTAGTCGGCGTTGCCGAACTGGGTGTCAATGACGAAGAGGCGCTTGAAGTAGTGGCCAATGGCCAGCTCCTCCGTGACCCCCATGCCGCCATGGAGCTGCACGGCATTTTCGCCGATGAAGCGGCCCGCCACGCCAACGAGATGCTTGCAGGCGGAGACGGACTTGCTGGCGGCCATGCCGTCCTGGGCGAACTCCAGGGTGGCGCGATAGAGCAGGGACTTGCACTGCTCGTACTCCATGAACATCTCCACCATGCGGTGCTGGAGCGTTTGGAAATCCGAGAGGGGGTGGTCGAACTGCTCCCGGTTTTGCGTGTACTCCACCGTGTCCTTGTAAAGCCGCTCCATGGCCCCGAGGCCTTCTGCGGAGAGCGCGAGGGTCGCTTCCTGGGCCACGGCATCAAGGATCTCGTAGCCCCCGTGAAGCGGGCCCAGGAGCGCGTCGCTAGGCACCGCGACTTTCTCCAGGGTCAGCTCGGCGGCCCGGAGCCCGTCAACCGTGGGATAGGCCTTCAGGGAGACGCCGTCGGCCTTCGGGTCGACCCAGAACAGGCTGATGCCGTCCTTATCGAATTGGCCGCCCTGGGTGCGAAGGGAAACGATGATCCCGTCGGCGCTGGCCCCGTGGAGCACCACGGACTTCGCGCCGTTCAGCACGAAACCCTCGCCCTCCGCCGTTGCCGTGCTCACCACGTCATGCAGATCCCAGCGGGATTGGAGTTCCGTGGTGGCGAGGGCCAGCTTCAGCTGCCCTTCCATCACGGCATTAATGCGCGCCGTCCGGCTTTCGCTAGGCGGGAGGCGCTTCAGTACGCCGCCGCCGAGGATCACGGTGGCGAAGTAGGGCTCGAGGATGAGGCCCTTACCGAATTGCTCCATGACCACCAGGGCGTCAATCACCGTGCCGCCGAGGCCCCCATCTTCTTCGCTGAAGGGGAGGGCTAGCCAACCGAGCTCCGCAAACTGCTTCCAGTGCTCGTCGCTGTAGCCCTGGGTGCTGTCCGCAAGCTTCCGCCGGGCCTCCAGGCTGTAGTGATCCGCAACAAAGCGGGCCACGGAGTCCTGGAGCAGCTGCTGTTCTTCCGATAGCTCAAAATTCACCGCAGCCTCCTTAGCTGGCCTTGCTCTTGGCCTTCAGGCCAAGGACGTTTTTGGCAATGATGTCCTTCTGCACTTCGCTGGCCCCACCGTAGATGGTGTAGGCGCGGCTGCCGAGGTAGCTCTGGGTGCCTCCGGAGGCGAAGCTGGGACCGACGCTCGCGCCGCCCCAGGGCGCGGCGAAGGGACCGGCCGCTTCCGTGGTCAGAAGGGCGATGCGCTGCTGAATCTCTGTGCCCTTCAGCTTCATGATGGAGGACTCAGGCCCCGGCTGGGCGCCGGCGGCGGCCCGGGCCAGGGAGCGGAGCTCCGTGTATTCCAGGGCCTTCAGGTCAATTTCTAGCCGCGCCAGCTTGCTCTTGAAGCTGGGGTCGTCCAAAAGGGAGCCGTTGCCCCGCTTCACCTTTCCTGCCTGGCGCCGAAGCTTTTCCAGGGCCACGAGGGACCGGCTGACGCCGGCGAGCCCCGTACGCTCGTGGGCCAGAAGGCCCTTGGCGTAGGTCCAGCCCTTGCCCTCTTCGCCGATGCGGTTTTCCACGGGGACCTTCACGTCCGTGAAGTGCACGGTGTTCACCGTATGGCTACCGCCGAGGGTAAGGATGGGCTTTACCTCGACCCCGTCCTGCTTCATGGGGAAGAGGAGGAAGGTGATGCCCTCCTGTTTCTTGCCTTCGCTCGAGGTGCGAGTGAGGCAGAAGATCCAGTCGGCGATGTGGGCCATGGTGGTCCAGATCTTGGAGCCGTTGACCACGTAGTGGCTGCCGTCTTGCGAGAGCTCGGCCTTGGTCTTTAGGGCGGCAAGATCGGAGCCCGCGCCGGGCTCGGAGTAGCCCTGGCACCAGTTGACCGTGCGGGCGCGGATGTCGGGAAGGAAGCGCGCCTGCTGCTCGGCGTTGCCGTAGGTCATGATGATGGGGGCCACCATGCCGACGCCGAAGGGTAGATCCCAGGGCAGGTTCCGCGTGGCCGTTTCCTGCTCCCAGATGTAGTGCTGGGTCGGCGTCCAGCCCGGGCCCCCGAAGGCGGCGGGCCACTTGGGCACATCCCAGCCGCCCTTCTCTGCGGCGGCCTTAAACCAGTTCAGGCGCCAGGCGGCGTAATCTTCGCCAGGCTTGTAGGCATTTCCATCGAGAAACGCCGTGACCTCTTCCCGAAACTCGAGATCGGCCTTTGAAAGCTCAATATCCATGGTGACTCCTGCGTTGCCATTCCCACCCGTGGGGCGCCGGGAAGCTTACCGAACCGGCCCGGGGCGGCCAACCAAAAGGGGTGGGCCCCTTCCCTTAGTCCTCCCCGGCGAAGTGGAGGGTCTCCCCGCAATGGCGGCAGCGGTAAGCGGCGCCGCGCTCCGCGCGGCGGTGGCGCACGGTAGAGAGAGCGTGGTCCTGGCAGGCGCAGCGATAGGGCCAGCGGCGCTGGCGGCGCACCGAGAGGCCTTCGCTGGAGAAGCGGTGGGTGCGCTCCGGAGGCAGGTCGAGCCAGTCGCGCATGATGCGTTGCCATAGGGCGCCGTGGGGGGGCATGCGGCGGCGAGGGTGGAGGTGGAAAACGACGAGGTGAGCGAGCTCATGGCCGAGGGTCGCGCGGCTGCTCTCCCAGGGTTCCCTCTCCAGGTAAACCAGATTCAGTTCCAAAACCCCCGGGGCGCCGGAGCGGGGCGGCGCCAGCGCGCGCCCCGCATCAAGCCGATGGGTAAAGAAGCGTACGGTAGGCGCGGGGAGGGGCGTGGCCCCCTGCGCTGCCAGGGCCCGCTGGATGCGCTCCAGGAAGCCTTCGAGGGCCGCGGCCAGGGCCGCCGCTAGGCCCGGGGCGGGGCGGGGCTCAGGCTGCGGCACCGCGCTCGCTCAGGCGATAGCAGGGCGTATAGGTGCCCTTCAGCTTCATGCGTCCCGCAGCAACGAAGTGCTGGAGGAGCGCATCGAGGGGCGCCTTCAGCCGGGCTTCCGCGTGGATAAGGAAGGGGCCGTGGCGTTGCACGGCCCGCACGCCTGGCTCCTTCACGTTCCCCGCCACAATGCCGGAAAAGGCCCGGCGCAGATCCGCGGCCAGGGCGTGGGGCTCGGCGTCATCGGTCAGGCGTAGCTCGGCCATGGCCTCATGGGTGGGGCTGAAGGGCTGCTGGAGCGCTGGGGGGATGTGCAGGGTCCAATTGAAGTAAAAGGCATCGCCGCTATTCAAGCGGGCGCGACGCACGGCCTTCATGCCGTCCTTCGCCGCCCGCGCTACCGCTTCCGGATCGTCGATGATGATCGTGTAGTAGTCCCGCACCGCGGGGCCAAAGGCCGTCAGCAGCAGCGCTTCCAGGGCTTCGAACCACGCTGCGGAGCTTTCCGGCCCGGTGAGAATGAGGGGCAGGGGATTCGCGGCGTTCTCCGGGTGCATGAGGATGCCCAGGAGATAGAGCACCTCCTCCGCGGTCCCAGGTCCGCCGGGGAAAACGATGATGCAGTGGGCTGCGCGCACGAAGGCTTCCAGGCGCTTTTCGATGTCCGGCAGGATGGTGAGGCAGTTGACCAGGGCGTTTGGGGGCTCGGCGGCGATGATGCCCGGTTCCGTGAAGCCCAGGTAACGGCCTTCGCTGTTCCGCTGCTTGGCATGGCCCACGGCAGCGCCCTTCATGGGACCCTTCATGGCCCCGGGGCCGCAGCCCGTGCAGACGTCGAGGCCGCGAAGCCCCAGTTCGTAGCCCACGAGCTTGCTGTAGTCGTATTCCGCCCGGGGAATGGAATGGCCACCCCAGCACACGGCGAGGTTGGTTTTCGAGGGCGCCTGGAAGACATTGGCATGGCGCAGGGCGTGGAACACCGCATCGGTGATGCCGGCGCTGCTGGAGAGGTCAAAGGTGTCCGTGTCCGACAGGGTTTTCGCAAAATAGACCACGTCCCGGAGCACGGCGAAGAGCAGCTCCTTAACTCCTTCCACCATGCGGTCATCCACAAAGGCCCGGGCTGGGGCCTGGAACAGCTCGAGCTGTACCCCCCGGGGGCTCTGGAGGACCTCAGCGCGGAAGTCCGCGTAGCGTTCAAAGAGGGCGGCGGCGTCGTCGCTGTCGTTGCCGCTGTTCAGCACCGCGAGGCAGCAGCGGCGGAAGAGCTCCCGCGTTTCTCCCTCTTCAAAGCGTTTGACCAGATCCGCTTCAAACTGGGAGAGCAGCTCCAGGGCGCCCCGGGGGCGGACGCGGGCTCGGGCGATGTCCTGCTTCGGGTTTTCGGCGGTGCTCACGGCGTGCGCGCCTCCCGGGCCTGGGCAATGAGCGCATCGGCCACCTGAAGGATTTGCTGCCGGGAAAGGGACGGGTCATCGATGCGATAGCGGCCATCGACTACGAGCGTGGGCACGGCGCGAATGCCGTAGCGCCGGGCCAGGGCGCCGTCCTCCGCAAGGGCCTCTTCCACCGCGGGGTCCCGAAGGGCTCGGCGGAAGCTTCGCCCATCGGTGCCGTGGCCATCAAAGAACTGCACCACCGCGTCCTCCGTATTCAGGGCGAGGCCCGCATCGTGGAGGGCGGAGAAGAGGCGCTGGTGATTGGCTTCTAGGATGCCGAGGCGCTCGGCAGCGTGGTAGGCCTTGGCGAGAAGGCCCCAGCTGGCGGAGAAGGCCACCGGGGCGCGTTTGAAGCGCACGTCCTTGGGAAGCCCTTCAGTCCAGCGTTCGATTTGGGGATCAAAGTTCTTGCAGTGCACGCAGCCGTAGGAGAAGAACTCCACCACCGTGACAGGCCCCCGGGGCGGCCGTTCCGGGGCCCCCAGATCCGTGTAGTGCTCCCCAGCCTTCGGCGGACCCAGGGGCGCAAAGAGGGGATAGAGACCTGCGCCCACGATGAGGAGGGCGGCGAGGCCGAGGCCCCAGGTGAGACGCTGCTTAAACCGGGTGACGGCTTGGGGGGTTGAGCCCTGGGCCATAGCGCTGCTCCTTCCTAATCAGTGGGCTGCTTGATCGGCCAATTTTAGCCGACCCCGGGGCCCGCTGCCTTCAGCCATTGACGCAAAATAAAGGCGGCGCAGGCCTCTAGGGCCGCCCGTCCCTCGGGTAGCAGCTCAAAGAAGGCGGGGAAGACGTGGGGCTGCTTTTTCCAGACCGTCAGATCACAGGGCACTCCGGCGCTGTGCGCTGCCGCCGCGAGGGCCTGGCTATCGTCTAGGAGGACCTCCTCCGAGCCCACGTGGATCATGAGGGGCGGGAAGGCTTCGAGGCTGCCGTAGATGACGGAAAGGCGAGGATCCTCCAGGGGCAGATCCCCCGCGTAGGCCCTCGCGGCCTCCTCCAGGCGATCGGGGGGAAGCATGGCTTCCTTGCGCGCATGGGCCCGGCGGGAGGGGCTACTCCCGCCAAGCTGGCCCCAGGGAGAAAGGAGGACGGCGCTGGCAGGCAGGGGCAAGCCTTCGGCCCGAAGGCGCTGCAGGAGGGCGACGGTGAGGTTACCCCCGGCGGAATCGCCCATGATGGCAATCTGCCCCGGGGCGTGGCCAGCGTCTCGCAGGGCCTGATAGGCCCCGTAGGCGTCGTCCAGGGCGGCGGGGTAGGGGTGCTCCGGCGCAAGGCGATAATCAAGGGTGTAAACCGGCGCCGACAGCCGCGCGGCCAGCGTGCCGGCCAGGGGCCGATACACGGCCGGGGACCCCACCAGATAGCCGCCCCCGTGAAGATAAAGCACCGCATGGTGAGGGAGCTCCGGCGCGCCCAGGACTGCCCGCTCCGCTGGCTGGGTGCCGAGGGTCTGGGCGGTGATGCTGACAGTGCCGGGCCACCGGCCCCGGGCGCTGGCCCGTTCTAGCTGGGCCCGCTGCGCGGCCACCCGCTCCGGCGTCAGGGCGTGTTTGCTGAGGGAACGCTTTACCACCAGACGCAGGAAGGCGTTGACGCCGTAGGTCGCAAGGCTGGTCATGGGGCCCTATACTCCTTGGGTCATTATCGGCTAAGCCTCGAGGGAGAGACCTGCCATGAAGCTCGGAATGCTCGTTGGTTATTCAGGTTCACGCATGAACCTGCCCATGGACGCCATCAAGCACGCGGAATCCTGCGGCTATGATTCGGTGTGGACGGCGGAGGCCTACGGCTCCGATGCGATTACCCCGGCCACCTGGATTCTGGCGAACACCACGAAGATCCGCGTGGGTACGGCCATCATGCAGATGCCGGCACGCTCCCCGGCCATGGCGGCCATGACGGCGATGAGTCTAGCGCAGCTCTCCAACGACCGCTTCATCGTGGGCCTCGGGGCCTCCGGTCCCCAGGTGGTGGAAGGCTGGCACGGCGTGCCCTATGGCAAGCCGGTGACGCGCCTTAAAGAGTACGTGCAGATCATGAAGCAGATCTTTGCCCGGGAAGGGGCTTTGGAATTCGACGGCAAGCAGTATCAGCTTCCCTACAAAGGGGAAGGGGCCACGGGCCTCGGCAAGCCGCTGAAGAGCATTCTTCACTGCACGGAAGACATTCCCATCTACGCCGCCACCATCACCCCCACGGGCGTGGCTGCGGCGGCGGAAACCTGCGATGGCTTCTTCCCCGTGTGGATGGATCCGGACCAGTTCAACATCTTTAAGGAGCCCATCGAGACGGGCTTCGCCCGGGCCGGCAACGGCAAGTCCATGCTCAACTTCGACGTGGCGCCCTTCGTCAGCTGCGTGCTGGGCGATAACGTTGAGGAATGCATGATGCCGCTCCGGGGCAGCATGGCCCTCTACATTGGCGGTATGGGCGCTCGGGATAAGAACTTCTACAACGACTACGCCAAGCGCCTCGGCTTCGAAGAGGCCGCGGTGAAGATCCAGGATCTCTACCTGGCCGGACGGAAGGACGAGGCCATGGCCGCGGTCCCCGCGGAGCTCATCGATGCCTGCCACCTGGTGGGACCGGCGGAGCGCATCCGGGAGCGGGCCCAGCGCTGGAAGGACGCGGACAAGCGTGGCGAAGTGGGCTCCATGCTAATTGGCTCGGCCCAGCCCGAAGCCATCGAGCTACTCGCAGACGTCATGCTCTAAGGCCCTGCGAATTAAAAAGGCCCCGCAGCGTGAGCTCCGGGGCCTTTTTTGGGTCCGAAGGAAAGGGCGGGGCGCCTAGCGCGCCTGCTCCACCAGGGACCAGGCCAGCTCGGAGCGGGACCGGCAGACTTCCTTGTACTCCAGGGCCTGGGCCGAGGCGGCGTTGCCGTCGAGGCCCCGCTTGTAAACGCCCTGGATGATGGCCGCGGACCGGAAGAGGTTGTAGACCAGGTAGAAGGTCCAGTTCTCGATGCCATCGCGCCCCGTGGCCTGGCAGTAGTGGGCGAGCATTTCCGCTTCCGTGGGAATGCCGTGGGCCGCAAGGTCCTCAATCGCGCCAAGGCCCTGACCGTCGTAGCCGGGGGAGTGGTAGTCCATGCACAGGTAGCCCAGGTCCGCGAGGGGATGGCCTAGGGTGGAAAGCTCCCAGTCCAGCACGGCCACGATGCGCGGCTCCGTGGGGTGGAGCATCACGTTACCTAGGCGGTAATCCCCGTGGACGATGCGGGCTTCGTCCGTATCCGGCATGTGCTCCGGCAGCCATGCCATGAGCCGATCCATGGCTTCAATGCTTTCCGTTTTGGACGCTTCGTACTGCCGGCTCCAGCGGGAGATCTGGCGAGTGTAGTAGTTCCCCGGGCGACCATAGTCCCCGAGGCCCTGAGCCTCGGGGGTGACCTGGTGCAGCTTGGCGAGTACGGAGGCGAGGTCGAGATACACCTCCCGCCGATCCGCCGGCGAAAGATCGGGAAGCTGGAGATCGGTGAGGACCCGCCCCTCCACCTTTTCCATCACGTAGAAGCGCGTCCCGAGCACTGTACCCTCGTTTTCCAGGGCGATCATGCGGGGCACGGGCACCTGGGTGTTTTCCAGGGCCTTCATTACCCGATATTCCCGGTCCACCTGGTGGGCGGAGGGGAGCAGCTCCCCCGGCGGCTGCTTGCGGAGCACGTACTCGCCGTTGGCCGTTTTCAAGAGAAAGGTCGGGTTCGACTGACCACCTTCAAACTGGAGGATCTCGAGCTCGCCGTCGAAGCCGGAAGCTTGGCTTTGGAGAAAGCGCTGTAGCGCTTTCTGATCGAATTCGTGGCCCGGTCGAATGGGTGTGAGTACGGGTGCGTCGGTCATGCCTGGTTCCTTCCCCCTAAGCGCCATGGAATGACGCGCGTGCGCGCCGGGCCGGGAGCATAGCATCGCCGCGGAGGGCTGGGCAGGCGAGGAAGGCTTGATCGGGAGCGGGGGCGATGCGACGCTTTGGCCCTCAATTTTCAAAGCAGGGGGAGAGCATGGCGGAGAAGCGCGTAGCAGTCACCTTACCCGGGGGTCCGAAGGTTTCGGACACCATCGCCCGGGCCCAATGGGCGGAAGCAGAAGGCTACAGCGATGCCTGGTTTGGGGACGGAGGCGCCCCCGATGCCCTCACCCTAGCCGCGATCCTGGGGGATCACACGGAGCGCCTGCGCATCGGCATCGCGGTCACACCGGTCTATACCCGGGCCCCCTCGGTGCTGGCGGCCACGGCCTACACTGTCGCGCAGCAGCTTCCGGGGCGCTTTGTCATGGGCCTGGGCTCTTCGAGCAAGACCATGATGACGGGCTGGAACGGCATTCCCTTGGAAAAGCCCCTCACCCGAGTCAGTGAAACGGTGCGCCTGGTGAAATCCATGCTTGCCGGGGAAAAGAGCGACTTCGATGGGGAAACGCTGCAGAGCCATGGCTATCGCCAGCCGCCCCTGGAAACGCCGCCCCCGGTCTATATGGCAGCCCTGCGTTCGAAGATGATTGAGGAAGCGGCGGCCGTTTCCGATGGCGTCATTTTTAACCTTTGGCCGAAGCTCGCGCTCCCGAAGATGATGGAGCACGTGGCCATGGGGGCTGAGCGCGGTGGCAAGACGGAGCAGCCTGAGGTGGTTAACCGCTTCATGGTTTGCGTGACCGACGATAAGGACCGGGCCCGGAACGCCTTCCGCGCGGCCTTCGCGCCCTATTATGCGACGCCTCAGTACAACGCGTTCCTCGCCTGGGCGGGCTACGAAGAGGCTGCCGCGGCGATTCGCGAAGGCTGGGCCGCAAAGGATCGGGAGAAAACCTCCTCGGCCTTAACGGACCAGCTGGTGGACGAAATCGGCGTGATCGGCAGCGCCGGGGAGTGCCAGGAGCGCATTCGCTGGGCCATGGAGACGGGCGTTGACACGGCCATCATCGCGCCCCTGGCCCTTGATGCGGCCTCCGCGGAGGCCACCCTCAAGGCCTTTACGGCCTCGGCCTTTAAGCGCTAGGCCCATGAGCGACGCCCTCGTCGAGGAAGAACGCCTCCCCGGGGGCGTGGCTCGGTTGACGCTGAATCGCCCGGAGAAGCGGAACCCCCTGTCCAATGCCCTGCGCAGCGAACTCTTCGCAGCGCTTGAGCGGATTGATCAGGACCCGACCCTTCGGGTCACCATTCTTCGCGGGGCCGGCGGTCATTTCTCCGCGGGCTACGATCTGAAGCAGAACAGCGCGGAGAACCAACCTTTCTACACCCCCGGGGGCCTGGGGAACTGGCCCCGGCACGTGGTGGATGGCTTCTTCCGCATGAACGATCTGGCGAAGCCCGTCATCGCTGCCGTGGAGGGCTATTGCCTGGCTGGGGGCACGGAGCTCGCCACGGCCTGCGATCTGGTTTACGTGGCCGAGGATGCCCGCATTGGCTACCCCGTGGTACGCGCCATCAGCCCCCCGGATAACCAGTTCTTTCCCTGGGTGGTGGGCCTGCGTCGGGCCATGGAGCTCATGCTCACCGGCGACGCCATGTCTGGCACGGAGGCCGCGGCCTGCGGCTTTGCCAACCGCGCCTTCCCCGCGGCTGAGCTTCAGGACGCGGTGCTGGCGGTGGCGCAAAAAATCGCCCAGGTACCCCCGGATGTGCAGCAGTTCAACAAGCGGGCCGTGCACCGCCAGCTCGAGCTCATGGGCTTTCGCGCTGCGGTGCGCGCCGGCACGGAGCTGCAGGCCCTGGCCATGCTTGGGGAATCGTCCCGGGCCCACCTGCGCGCCATTCGCGAGCAGGGCCTCACCCAAACCCTAAGCCAGCGGGATGCGGCCTTCGGCGACTATCGCGAAGGCGGCGCCCCGTCCTCGGAATCTAACGAAGGAGAAACCCCTTGAGCACGACCCCCGACGTGGCCCCGAACAGCCTTCTGAAAACCCTGGGTGATGGGGAGGTGCTCGCCCTCGACGGGGAGGCCGGACGCTCGACGATCCGCTTCACCGTCAAGCCCGAGATGTGCCACACGGGAGGCATTGCTCAGGGGGGCTTCGTGACGGGCTGGATCGATTCCGCCATGGCCCATGCCTGCATCGGCCGTTTTGGGCAGGGCTTCTGGATCGCCACGCTGGAAATCAAGATCAGCTTCTTCCGCCCGGCCACCCCGGGCCCCGTGGTGGCCGAGGGGTGGATCGAGCGCGCGGGAAAGCAGACCGTATTCCTTGAGGGCCAGCTCAAGGATGAAGAGGGGCGGGTGCTCGCGAAGGGCACGTCGACGGTTCGCCTCGTGCCCCTAAGCGCCGCCTAAGCTTAGCCCCGGCGGAGCGCTTCGATCCGTTCCTCTAGGGGCGGATGGGAGCGGAAAAGGGCCTCGAAGCCCCGGGGATGGCCTGCGCGAATACCAAAGGCCTGCATCGTGGCGGGCATGGCATCGGGGAGCTGATCACCAACGCGCAGGCGCTCCAGCGCCGCGATCATCGCGTCGCGCCCCGCCAGCCGTGCGCCGAAGGCGTCGGCGCGGAATTCCCGGCGCCGGGAGACCCACATCACCACGGTCATGGCCAGCATGCCGAGCACGAGCTCCATAACGATGCTGGTGATGAAGTAGCCCATGCCCAGGCCCCGCTCATTTTTCAGCAGGACGCGATCGACGAAGAAGCCCGCGACCCGGGCCAGGAACATGACGAAGGTGTTCACCACCCCCTGTACGAGGGCCAAGGTGACCATATCGCCATTGGCCACGTGGCCGATTTCGTGGGCCAGCACCGCCCGCACCTCGCTGGGCCCCATGGTGCGTAGAAGCCCCGTGGAGACCGCGACGAGCGCCTGATTTCGGTTCCACCCGGTGGCGAAGGCGTTCGGTTGCTCCGCCGGGAAGATGCCGACCTCGGGCATGCCAATGCCCGC
Organism: Pseudomonadales bacterium; assembly: GCA_038153445.1. GTDB lineage: Bacteria > Pseudomonadota > Gammaproteobacteria > Pseudomonadales > Azotimanducaceae > Salivita. The sequence continues at coordinate 5,102 of JAYOYG010000031.1, read as the reverse complement.
CTCCCGGGCCAGTTCTTCCACGGTGGACAGAAGCCATTGCTCTTCCCGGTTCCGCGCCGCGGTGAGGATTTGCGTCCCCGTGCTTTGCTTCGCCATGAACTTGCTGAGCAGGAGGGATACGAAGGCGCCGCTCATGCCAAAGACCGCGCAGAAGGCCAGCAGGGCGCTGGGATTCAGGTCAATGCCGTTGGCGGCGAGGATACTGCCCACCCCGAGAAGATTGAGGGTGATGCCGGCGAGCACCATCACGGCGAGGTTGGTCAGCAGAAAAAGGGCGATCCGTTGCACAGCATTGCGCTCCAGGGGGTTAGAAGGGAGAAAGATGGGTCTGGGGCCCGGGAAGTTCAAGGGGCTGGGGATAAATCTTGCGAGGCTCCGGCGCTGGACGGTGCCCCGGGGCCTTCCTAGAATCCAAGCTCATCTACGACGGAGGGGAACACGCACCATGCGAGTTGATGCCGGATTAACCACCAATCTTGAGGCGGTGCCCGGGGAAATCGCCCGGTTAGAGGAAATGGGCTATAGCGGGGCGCTGACGGCGGAAACGGCTCACGATCCCTTCCTGCCCCTGGCCGTGGCCGCGGGGCAGAGCCGGGAGATTGAGCTCATGACCTCCATCGCCGTGGCCTTCTCCCGGAGCCCCATGACCCTCGCGAACCTGGGCCACGATCTCAACGCCTACTCCAAGGGGCGTTTCATTCTTGGCCTCGGGTCGCAGATCAAGCCCCACATCACCAAGCGCTTCTCCATGCCCTGGCACGACGCCCCGGCCAAGCAGATGCGCGAACTGATTTCCGCCATGCGCGCCATCTGGGCAACCTGGTACGACGGTGAGCCCCTGAAGTTCCGCGGCGATTACTATCAGCACACGCTAATGACGCCTATGTTCACGCCCACGAACACCCAGTACGGCGCGCCGAAGGTGTTCCTGGCCGCCGTGGGTCCGGTCATGACCCAGGTGGCGGGGGAGGTCGCGGACGGCATGATCGTCCACGCTTTCACCACGGAAGCCTACCTGCGCCAGGTGACCCTGCCGGCTCTGGAGAAGGGCTTTGCGAAGGCCGGACGGCGCCGGGAGGATTTCCAGATTGCCTATCCCTGCTTTGTGGTGACGGGCAGCGACGAGAAGAGCTTCGCGGAAGCGAAGGCCACCGTGACGAAGCAGATTGCCTTCTACGGCTCCACTCCTGCCTACAAGGGCGTGCTCGATTCCATCGGCGCCGGAGAGCTCCAGGGCGTGCTGAATGCCATGTCGAAGGAAGGCAAGTGGGTGGAGATGGGCGAGCTCATTACCGACGATATCCTGAAGGAATTCGCCGTGGTGGCGGAGCCCAAGGATGTGGCGGCGGGCATTCTGTCGCGCTACGGCGATATCGTCGATCGCACCTCTGCGGCCTACAGCACCGTGCCCGTGGCCGAGCAGAAGAAGATCATCGATGCCCTGAAGGCGGGCTAGGGCGCCGTTTCTGCTTCAAGCCGGGCCAGGATGCGGAGCGCCTCGGCCCGGTCCTCACCGCAAAACTCCGGCGACGCCTGGAAGGCGCCGCAGGCTGCCGGGCGCCGCGGGTCCTCGAAGAGCCCGCAGCGCAGGTCTTCCGAAAGGTGAACGCAGCGCACCCCGGCGGGCTTTCCGCCGGGCATGCCGTAGTACGGCGTCACAATCGCGGGGGCGATGCAGCAGGCGCCGCAGCCCGAGCGGCAGGCCATGGCCATGGCTAGGCGGGGCCGAGGGCTTTCGGTAGGGCCCTGCGATATTCCTCTTGAAGCGTCGCCCACTCCAGCGCCAGCCAGGGCGTATAGCGCTCTGGGGTAGCGGCCAATTCCTGCGTGAGCGTTTCCGGCGCGATCCAGCGCCAGGCGCTGATTTCGTGGCGATTCACTCGGGGCCGGGGGGCCGTGAGCTGGCCCACGAACACGTGGCAGTGCTCCCACTCGGCGCCGAGGTCCTGGAACCAGGCGTGGTAGGTGAAGGCGTAGAGCGGCGTGAGCACGCAGTTAAGGCCCAGCTCCTGAGCGGTGCGCCGCTGCGCCGCTTCTTCAACGGACTCCCCAGCCCGGGGATGGCTGCAGCAGCTGTTGGACCAATAGCCGGGCCAGAGGCGCTTGCCTTCCGCCCGCCGCTGCAGCAGTACTTCCCCATGTTCATTGAAGATAAAGACCGAAAAAGCCCGGTGCAAAAGGCCGTCCCCATCGTGGCAGGCGGCCTTATCGAGTACGCCCTGGGCCTCGTCGTTCTCGTCCACGAGGATGAGAGGGTCGGCCTCGGAGGACACGATGGGATCGGAGATGGCCTGCACGGACATGGGATATTCTCGGACAGGAAAAAGTGTCAAGCTAAGATAACACGTGCGCTAGCGGTCCCCAAGAACCGAGAGGGGGGCGCGGTGCGGGCAAGGCTGGGGGGAGGACTTAGCCATGCACTTTGGTCTCTACGGCATTAATCAGGGGGCTGCCGCCGACCCGGAGGTTGCCGTTGGCCTCGCGCAGTTGGCGGAGGAGCTGGGCTTCGATTCCCTTTGGACCGCGGGGGACCTCGCGCTCCCCGATCCCAAGCCCCACCCCCAGGCTGCGGCGCCAGCCACCCCCGTGGTGCATCCGGCGCTCTGCCTAGGCGCGCTGGCGGAACACACCGATCAACTCATGCTTGTCCTTGGGGCTTCCGAAGGCTGCGCCCGGGACGCCCTGCTTTGGGCGAAGCTGGGGGCCAGCCTCGATCACTGGAGCGAAGGGCGAGGGCAGTTGCTGCTGCCCCCGGGCTTCTTTGCCGCTGCGGGGCAAGGCCTGGAGGACGAATGGCTCGAGGCGCTCCGCAGCCTCTGGGGCAGCGATGTGCCCACGGTGGAGGGGCAGTTTCACCCCTTGAGCAATCTTCAAGCGGCGCCCCGTCCGATCCAGGGGGCGCGATTGCCCCTCTGGGTTCAGGGGCGTAGTGCGGCCGCCGTGCGGGGCGCTGTGCAGGCGGGGCAGGGCTGGCTCTGTCCTGGCGAGGATCTCGAAACCGTTGCCGAAGCCCTGGCCATGCTGACGGAGGAAGAAGCCCGCAGCGACCGTCCCAGTGCCCTCGGAATTCTTGAGGTTTCCGTACTGGCGAGCGCCCTGCCGTCGTCGGAGGACCTGGAGGCTTACGAGGAACTCGGCGTCGACCGCCTCGTGCTTCGCTTACCTCCGGATCGGGCGCCGGTGCTCGAAGCGTTTCTGGAGGACATCGCCGAGGCGTACTTCGATGATTTTCTCGACGAGGTAGAAGGCTAGGGCCGAGCGGGGTTCCTAGGGTTCCAGGCCGTCGAGGACCAGCCGTCCACCGCCTTCCCGGGCCTCGAAGTGCCCCCGAACGCCCCAGTGGGTGGCGAGGCGCTCCGGGGTAAGTACCGCTGCCGGGGCGCCAAAGGCTTCCCCCCGTCCGCCGATCAGCAAAAGGACTTGCTCTGCCCAGGGCAGGGCCAGATTCAGCTCGTGGGCGGCCAGGAGAATGCCGTAGCCCGCGGCGGCACGACGCCCCAGGGCGTTCAGCACCCGCCCCGCGTAGCGCCAGTCAAGATTCGCCAGGGGCTCATCGAAGAAGCCCCAGCCGACTTCCGGCGCCTGGCGATCAAGCTGGGCCAGTACCCGCGCCATATGCACGAGGCGACGCAGGCCCCCGGACAGGGTGGTATAGGGCTGCTCCGCCCAGTCCTCGATCCCTAGCTCCTCAAGGTGATGCAGGGCAACGCGCGCGCCCACCCCCGCGAGGGCCACCACCTGGGCGGCGGTGAAGGGATGGGCGAGGGCGTTGCGCTGAGGCAGGTAGGCCCGGCGATCGGCGGAGCGCGAGGGGGCCCCGGCCCCCCAGTGCAGCGTTCCCGCGCCCGGTGCCACATCTCCGCTTAGCACATCTAGCAGGCTGCTTTTGCCAGCGCCGTTGGGTCCCGCCAGCAGCAGGCGCTGGCCCCGGGGCAGGGTAACCGAAAGATCCCTCAGCCGCGGCTCGCGAGGCCCCGCCAGGCTCACGCCTTGCAACTTTAGCGCTGCGCCGGTGATCGTCATGCGTTGTTCTCTGGACCGCTACGGAGCTGGCGCCGCAGCAGCCACAGGAAGAAGGGCCCGCCGAGGAGCGCGGTGAGCATGCCCACGGGCAGCTCCGCCGGCGCCAGGAGAAGCCGTGCCAGGAGGTCCGCCAGAAGCAGAAGGGTCGCCCCCGCGAGGGCCGCCTGGGGCAGGCGGTGGCGATGGCTCGGGCCGAACCAGCGCACGAGGCCCTGGGGCACCATGAGACCCAGAAAGCCAATAATGCCAGCCACGGCCACCGCTAGCGCGGTCAGTAGCGTCGCGACGATAAGGCCCTGGCGCTGCACGCGCCCCACGGCAAGGCCATGGTGAGCGGCCTCCCGATCCCCCAGCTGATACTGGTCCAGCGCCTGGCCCCAGGACCGGGTGAGCAGGAGCGTGAGGGGCAGGGTGATGAGCAGGGGTAGGGGGCTGAGCCAGTGGGCGTTCGCCAGGGAGCCAAAAAGCCAAAAGGTGATGCTTCTGAGGCCGCCGTCCCCCGCCAGCATCATGAGCAGGCCAACGCCAGCGCCACACAAGGTATTGATGGCAACGCCGGCGAGGAGGACGCCGGAAAGGTCCAGCTGCGTGCCGCGCTGCCCCAGGCGAAGCACCAGAGCGACAGCCAAAAGCGCGCCGAGAAAAGCGGCCCCCGCCACGGGAAGCACGGCGAAACCGGAAGCGATGGCCCCCGCGCCGAGGCTGAGCACGGCCGCGGCGCCGAGGGCGGCGCCCCCGGATACGCCGAGGAGCGCCGGGTCAGCGAGGGGATTCCGCAGCAGCGCCTGAAGGAGCGCGCCGGCCAGGGCTAGGGCTGCGCCCACCAGGGCCGCGAGCAGGGCCCGGGGCAGGCGTAGTTCCCAAAGGATGGGCCAGGCGGCCGGGTCCTCGGCCAGGGCCCAGGGCCTTAGAGGCACGGGCCCGAGCAGGAGCGCGGCCCCAAAGGCGAGGAGGAAGGCGAGGCTTAGGGCCTTGAGGCCCGGCGCCCTAGCGTGCGCCAAGGTCCTCGGCCTCGGTCGCCTTGGAGCGCTCGTAGCGGGTCGCTGGCGTGTTGATTACGGGAATGAGGGGCCCGGCGG
>JAYOYG010000030.1:22339-22740 GCA_038153445.1 Pseudomonadales bacterium | reverse complement strand
CCAATTCGCACATCTGGTATGCCGGCCAGGGCATTCCCGATGCGCTACAGGGCGCGATGATCAAGGTACGAATCTTTGAGAGCGTCCAAGCCTGGGGAGACAGCTACACCACCTTCATTGAGAACGATATGGCGAGCTCCCCGGAATGGGCGGCCATGGCGTCTCAGGTTGACTGTGGCCCCATTCGCTCCTACCTCGGCAGCGCCTTCTACGAGCGGAACGCCGACTAGCGTCTAGTGGTCATGCCCATGGGGCCGGGCCGCGAGCTTCGCGGCTTCGGCCTCAAGGGCACCGGGGGCAAGCACGCCCCGCTCAGCGAGCAACGCCTCCAGCGCTGCCTGGAAACGCTCATAGTAAACGTAGTCCTCTCCCCCGGGGTGAGCGGCGTCCCACTGCGCGAT
>JAYOYG010000030.1:12018-22329 GCA_038153445.1 Pseudomonadales bacterium | reverse complement strand
CAATGAGCGCCTCTCGAAAATCATCCCAACGGTAGAGCCCGGCATCGCATAGGTGATGAGCCAGGGCGAAAACCCGAGCTTCCCAGGGGGCCTCGAAGACCAGCTCACCGTTCTCCGTGGGCGGCGCCACCTCCGCGCCCAGCTGGAGCCGTGCATCGCCCCCCTTTTGCGGTGCCACTAGGCGGCCTCCCCCTGCGGCTCGCTCGCCAGCGCGACGCCGATCATGGCTTCCCGGGGCACAAGGGCCGCCAGCTGGGCCTCGGAGAACCCTTCCGTACCTTCCGGACGCTCCGGCAGGACCAGGTAGCGAACCTCCGCTGAGGAATCCCAAACCTTCAGGGCCTTCTCATCGGGAATTTCAAGGCCGAACTCGCGAAGAACGGCGCGGGGCTCGCGCACCACCCGGGATCGATAGGCCGGGTCCTTGTACCAACGCGGCGGCAGGCCCAAAAGCGCCCAGGGGTAGCAGGAGCACAGCGTGCACACCACGACGTTATGGACCGCGGGGCCGTTCTCCACCACCACAAGGCGCTCCATTTGCCCTCCGGGGCCACCCACGATGCCCAGCTCCGCCGCGGCGGCCGTACCATCGGCCAGAAGGCGCTGGCGATAGGCCTCGTCGGCCCAGGCACGCGCCACCACCCGAGCGCCATTCAAGGGCCCCACCCGCTCCCCGTAATTGGCGATCACCGCGTCGACCTCCGCCGGATCTAAAAGCCCCTTTTCCCGCAGCAGGGCCTCCAGGGCCTCGGCCCGAAGGGCCGGCCCCGAGGGCGTTTCGTGATCATGGTCGTGCTCGTGGCCGTGACTCATGGGGCCTCCTTCCTCGGCAGCAGGTAGGGCTCAAACAGATCGAGATGCACCACCACCCCCGGCTCCGACCCCGGGCCCCAAAGGTCCTGGCCCTCGAAGGCAACGGTATAAAGGTGCGCAGGCTGCTCCCCCGCCCCATGGGCATGGGTATCGGGAAAGACCCAGCCGCCGTGCTGGGCCGTGATCCGACCCGGACGGCCTCGAGCATAGGCGGGCAGGCGCGTATGGCCGGCCCTTACGCCCAGGGTGGTTTGTACCGCCTCGCCCACGGCAAAGCGCGGGGGCACGGCTAGCGGTCGCCGGCACCCCGGGGCGTCATAGCCCTCAATGGGATCCGGAGCCGCCTGGGGGCGGGAGGCCACGCGCGCATCAAGTGGCGCGCCCAAGCGCTCTGCCTTCGCGTCGATTTCCTCCCGAGTCACCAGGCCCGCCTCCACAAAGAGCGTTTCCAAGCCCCCGAGCCAGCGACCGTAGTAGGTGTCTTCTAGGTAGGCGGCCGGATCTATCCGTTCGATGGCATGGCGAAAGCGATCGGAATTACCGGTGACGCCGGCGCGACCCGCGGCAAACATCATCGCGAATACCGCCGCCTCCCAGCGATGATGAAAAGCAGGCTCATCCTTCTCCACCTCGAGGACGCCGAAGCCATGGCGGCCGCCTAGATCATGAATGCCCTGCATGGAAGTCCTCCTTACAGGCGGTGGGCCGCGATGCGTTCATAGGTCGGCCGGCAGCGCGCAACCACCGCCTCAAGCGCCTTAGGTACCACCGTCTCCTTCCGAAGGTAGGGCTCAAGACCGGTGGTTTGATAGACCTTTTGGTACCAGGCATCCGCCCATGCTCCGTCCCCTTCATGCTTTCCCGGGGCCCAGGTGATGGACTCCGCTGGATCGAAGGGCATGCCGACCGCGGCGCAGAACCGAGCCAGCACGCCCTTGGGATTGGCGAGGAGGTCATTGGCGTCAATCACCAACGGCGCCCGCCCCTCCAGAGCCCAAGCCTCATCGAAGATCCGTTCGAGCTGGGGGATGCCCACCAGGCGAGCGCCCTCCTCCACATCCTGTGCCAGCGCGCGAAATTCCGTCATAGAGGTAATGACCTCCGCGGGATCGCGGATGAGAAAGCAGTTCCGCACCTGCCCCATCCAGGCGAGGCTCACCTCCGGCAGCATGTGGATCGCCATATGCTTTTGGTACCAGACGGCCCTGCCCCCGGGGACGGGGCCGAGCAGCGACGCCTCGACCTTTCGCCAGTCGGTCTCGTGCGCGGCCAAGGTCGCAGCGTAGCCCGGATCCTCCTCGCGCTGGGTTGCCTTCAACCAATACGCATAGAAGGGTTCATCAAGCACGGCGCAGCCAAGGGCCTCGAAGACCCGCATGGCCATGGTGGACCGGGCCCGGGGCGGGGACCACATGGCAATGCGGAGCGGTGCTTCAGCCATCAAAACCTAGGAAACGGGCGGCCTCGTCAACGCTCTTGCGCTCCGACACCACAGCGTTCGCCGGGAAGCTGTCATCGGGCCAGCCCAGGGCGACGGCTTTCATAATCACCTGATCCTCAGGAATCTGCGCGTGTTCCCGCACCACCGGAGACTGCATGATGCCCTGGCTATTGATGACCGCGCCGAGGCCCCGGGACCAGGCCGCATTCACCAGGGCCGTGGTCACGGCGCCGCAGTCGAAGGGCGTATCGTCGCTATCGGCCAGCACTCGGTCGTAGGTGATGATGACGCACACCGGCGCATCGAATTGCCGAAAGCCCCGAAGTACCCAATCCTGCCGCCCTTCCTTATCGTCCCGGGCGATGCCCATGGCGCCAAAGAGCTGCTTCGCGACGCCGACCTGACGATCGCGGTGAACGCCTTCGAAGGCGCTACCGATGCGGAATTCCCGAGAGTGGGGTACGCCAGCCAAATTGCGCTCCGTGTTACCCGCGCGGATCCGATTGAGCACCTCCCCGGAAACGACGGTGAAGTTCCAGGGCTGGGTATTCATGGAAGAGGGAGACCGCATGGCTAGGGAGAGGACCTCCTTGATGAGATCCTTCGGCACGGGATCGGGCTTGTAGCCCCGGATGCTCCGGCGTCCCAGCACAACGTCATCGTAGTTCACGGTCGTTCTCCCCCTAAGTGAATGAGCGCCTAGCCTACCAGAGGGGCCTAGCAGATGAGGCAATGATCGATCTTGGGACCCTCCGGTGTATCCACAAAAATCGCGTGATTGACGAGTTCGTCATCGGAGGCCGAGCACCGCTGAAGCCAGACCACCCCCACCCCCGCCCTTTGGCGAAACACGCCCACCACCGTGCGGGTGGTAAAGACCCCGTGACGCCGAGGCGTCAGCTGGCGGCGAAGGTTCTCCGGGGTCACGATGGCCTTCATGCGATCGGTAAAGTCCCGGACGTGCTGCGCATGGTTAAGCGCGTTGGAGCCTTCCAGGCAGTTGTCCATTAGGGGCTCGACAAGGGCTAGGAGCGCCTCGTCAGTCAGGTCCTGTAGCGCCATAAATGCTTTCGTCCTTCGTCATGACCGTCCTCGCGTCTCCAGGGTAACCGATGGCCGTGAGTCCTAGGCAAGTACTTCTCGTGGGCGTCCCGTGGTTACATCAATGCGGTCTAGGGAAGGCCCCTTATAGCAATCGAGAAGCAAGGCCAGGACCGCTTCGCCGTAAGCGTCGAACCAGAAATCCCCGAGGGCCTTTAGGCGCCGGATATTGCCTTCGGAAATGTCGTCCATGGCGTCGTCCGGGGCCTCGGAAAGGCCCGGCTGCTGGGCGAGCTCCGCGTTGACCCGAATATAAGTGCCCGAAGGCAGAAGATTCCGGGCCTGGTAGGCCACCACCCGCTCATCGGCCAGCAGATCGACGAGGTGGCCCTGGGTCACCCAGCCGAGGGCACCCCACTTTCGGGAGGCCGGCCCATTGATCTTTCGCGTGCGATAACCGGTCCCCACGGAGAGCACGCGCACATCCTCAAGACCATAGCCAGGCCAGGCCCGGCGGACCTCCGCTATCGCGCAAAGGGCAGGGTTATTGGCGATCACCCCACCGTCGACGAGCCATTGCTGAGTGCCATCCAGGGTCAGGGACCGGGTAGGGAAGTAGGTCGGGGCCGCGCTCGAGCCGTCGGCCACCTGCCAGGACAGTAGCTCGCGATGGCTTGGGTCCGTGGATTTAAGAACCAGAGGCTTACGCGGCTCTACGGCGTAGGCCACGGCCAGCACATGCTTCCCCGCCGGCACATCCCCTAGGCGCGCCTCCCCAAACTCCCGCTGAAGCACGGAGGCTTTGCCCTCCGCTTCGTAGCGCGGCGCATTGATCCCATCGACCTCAAACCAGCCCCGATTTTCCTCGAAGATCGCCCGGGCCGATGCCACGCCGTACAGGTCGTTCAGCGCTTCTAGGGAAAGGCTCGTGGTCCCCAGAGCCAGGGCAATGATGCTGCCCGTGCTCGTGCCGGCGTAGAAATCCACGCAGTCCCGAAGCGTGCGTCCATGCCGGAGCTTCAGGGCCTGATCGATTCGCATCAGAAATTGAGTAGCGGCAGCCCCGCGAATACCACCGCCGTCTAAGGTGAGGAGTAGCTTGCTCATGGCGTCCTTCCCTGGTTCGCCGACGTGCTGCCCTAACCCTACATCGCGAGGCCGTGGAGGCCCAACCTGCGTTTAGGCCGATGGGGTCCCTGGGAGCTGGTAAGGTGTAGCGACGAGAGAGCGCGCAGGAAGGGAGCACAGCGCCATGGGCAAGCAGACCTTTGATGCCATTGTGGTCGGCGGCGGTTCCGCCGGTGCCGTGATGGCGGCCCGGCTCAGCGAAGACCCGAAGCGGCGCGTACTTCTCCTAGAAGCCGGGGCAGATGATCGAGGGCTCTTCGTCCGCATGCCCACGGCCCTTTCCATTCCCATGGGGCAAGCGCGCTACAACTGGGGCTACTGGAGTCAACCGGAACCCTACCTCGATGGACGGCGCATGGACTGCGCTAGGGGAAAGGTGCTCGGCGGCTCCTCCTCCATCAACGGCATGGTCTACGTGCGTGGCCATGCTTGCGACTTCGATCACTGGGTGACGGAAGGTGCGGAGGGCTGGTCCTATGCCGCCTGCCTCCCCTATTTTCGCCGCGCCGAGCGCTGGATGGGCGGGGAAGACCGCTACCGGGGCGGCGACGGACCCCTCGACACCTGCAACGGCAATGGGATGGAGAACCCGCTTTACCAAGCCTTCATCGAAGCCGGCGTTCAAGCGGGCTATGGCCGCACCGAGGATTACAACGGTTTTCGGCAGGAAGGCTTCGGCCCCATGCACATGACCGTCCGGAAGGGCGAGCGCTGCTCTACGGATCTCGCCTACCTTGCGCCCGCCAAGGGGCGTCCCAACCTGACCATCGAAACCCGCGCCGAGGTGGAGCGCGTACTTCTCAAGGGGGAGCGCGTCTACGGGGTTCGCTACGCCCAGCGCGGAGTCGTAAAGGAAGCTCTTACGGACGGCGAAGTGGTGCTCTGCGCTGGCGCCATCGGATCACCGATCATTCTCCAACGCTCTGGCATCGGCGCCCCTGGCCTCCTCGAGGCTCACGGCATTAGGGCAGCGCATGACCTTTCTGGAGTCGGGGAGAACCTGCAGGACCACCTTGAAGTGTATTTCCAGTACCGCTGCCGTCAGCCCATCACCCTCAATGGCCACCTATCGCCCCTGGCCAAGGCGCGCCTCGGCGCCCGCTGGCTGCTGACGAAAAAGGGCCTGGGCGCTACCAACCACTTCGAGAGCTGCGGCTTCATTCGCTCCCAGGCCGGCGTACGCTGGCCCGATATCCAATATCATTTTCTGCCCGCCGCCATCCGCTACGACGGCAAAGCCGCCTTCAAAGGCCACGGTTTTCAGGTACACGTTGGACCCAACCGGCCCGAGAGCCGGGGAACGGTGCGCCTCGGCGGCGCGAGCCTCGAAGATGAGCCCAAGATCCAATTCAATTACCTCGAGGCGGCTCGGGACCGGGAGGATTGGCGCCGCTGCCTGCGCCTAACCCGAGAAATCCTGCAGCAGGACGCCTTGGCCGCCTATCGGGGCGACGAAATCCAACCGGCCATCGACCTCGATGACGATGCCGCGGTGGACGCCTGGGTCCGCGCCAATGTGGAGACGGCCTACCATCCCGCGGGAAGCTGCCGCATGGGCGCAGCCAACGACCCCCACGCGGTTGTTGACCCCGAGTGTCGCGTTCGCGGATTGAGGGGGCTACGGGTGGTCGATGCGTCAATCTTCCCCACCATTCCCAACGGGAACCTCAACGCGCCAACGATAATGGTTGCGGAGCGGGCCTCCGATTTGATCCGCGGTGAGACCCTGCCAGCCGATGCGGCACCGGTATGGATCGATCCGCACTGGGCGTCGCGTCAGCGGGAAGGCCAGAGCGCCGCCATCTCATGACCGGTGTCCTAACCCTGGCCCTGGGGATTACCTCTTTCTCCATCGTGGCCCTCGCCCTGCGCCACGGATCGGTGCGCCTCTACGGCCCCCAGCCCGTGGGGACCGCCACGCTCCTCGCCATTCTCTTTACCTCGGGCTTAGACGTAGGCCTCATCCTCTTCCCTCTGCTCGACTTTGACCGCTACGCCACCGGCGCGGCCTATCAATTCGCCAACCCCCTGGCCATCGAATTCGGGTTCTGGGGTTTCTGGGTTTGGGGGCTCTACTTCTTGAGCGCTGCCTACTTCTGCCTTTTTGAACCTCGCCTACGGCTATTCGAACGGCCCTGGGTGAAGACCGTGCATAACGCCATCATTCTCGGAACCTGTGCCTTCACCGCTTACCTGTTCCTCGACATGGTCCCGGACTATCTTCCAGGCTTCACGCCCCTGACCTACCTCACCCTGGTCGCAGCGGTGGTGCTCGTGGCGGTGGCCTCGAGCCTACGTTTTCAGGTCCTGCGTTGGCTGAGCGTTGGGTCCTCGCTCATCTTCTTCGCTTTGGTTTTCTACGGCGCCGTCCTGGCCAACCCCGCAGGCGCTACCGTCCTCGCAAGGGGACAGGACCTTGCGGCCTACTTCCAGCACCTTCCCCGCTTTTTGGCACCTGTTAGCGACTACCACGAGTTTTACCTGTTCTGGTGGTTTACCTGGAGCCTCATGATCGGCCAATTCATTGCGCGCTTCCTTGCGGGGCAGCGCACGATCACGGTGCTGGTGCTTTTGCTGATCGTGCCTTCGGTGCCGCTCGCGCTTTGGTTCGCCGTGCTTTATCAGTTTCACCTCGAAGCTGCCGCCCTACCCCCAGGCTTCGCCCTGCTCATGGTCGCCGTGGGGGTTCTGTTCCTAGTGAACTCCTTAGATTCCCTCACCCGGCTTTACACGCAAAACCTCGCCTTGGCCCCGGAGCGCCTCGGGACCTGGGCCTACCTTGCGGTGAATTGGGCCATGATCTTCGGCTTGGTGCTGCTCTTTCGCTACACGCCCCTCGAAATCGAGTGGCTCGGGCTGGCCGTGCTAGGCCTGTGTGGGGTGATCTACTTTCAGCTGCTCAAGCACCGTCCCTCGACCGCGACTTGACCCCACCGTCCCAATCCCTTTCACTGCGCCGCATGAGCGCCCCGACACACCAAGGCAAACTCGGAGCCCCGCTAGGACGGGCGCTTGTGCTTGCGCTCGCGCTCGTGCCCGCGCTCTGCCAAGCAATCTGCTTGCCTTCGCCAGCGCTCACACACCACGAAGCGCCTTCCGCGGAGGAACAGGGCTGCCACGGTGGCGCGATGGCAGCGCCGGCGAAGCACCATTCGTCCCAGGAAAGCACTGATCACGGCGACTGCTGCGATCCCAGCGCCCCAGCCCCTTCCAGCGAGGGCGACCTCTTGCCGGAAATGTTGCTGACCAGCGTGACGCTGCCGCCGGCGTTTACCACGGTCGACCAACACTTCGGCCAGCCAACGATTCGAGGCCCCCCAGCAAGTACGGGGCCGCCCCTAAATATCCTGCACTGCCACTTCACCGAATAGATCCCCTCGGCACCAACGCTTTCGCGCTTGCTTGCCTTGAGAGGATTCTATGTTCCTACGCATTGCCCTTACCGCGGCTATGGCCGCCACCCTTGCTACCGTGTCCCCGGCCCAGGCCGCTTTTTCCCGCCTGGAAGCGGAGCGCGCTGCCGTTGCCGATGCCCTCGCGCTGCAGGTGCTAAGCCAGGAGGCGGAGGCACAGCGGGCCCAGGCCCGCGCAACCCGAGCGCTGCCTAACCCCCAACTTCGCCTCGGACTCACTAATCTCCCAGCGGACACCTTCGCTTGGGATCAGGAGCCCATGACCCAGCTCCAGGTCAGCCTGCGCCAGGCCCTTCCGAACGGGCGAGCCCGAGAGGCGCGCTTCACTGCGGCGCTAGAGGGCGCTCGGCAAACATCGGAGCAACGCAATCTTACGGCCCTTGAACTTCGAGCCGCGGTGCGCGAGCGACTGATTGAGCTCGCGTGGCGTCAGGAACAAGGGCACCTCCTGGGCCGTCAGGAGGCCGTGCTCGCACAGCTGGAATCTCAGGCCCTAAGTGCCTTCAAGGCGGGCCGGGGGGGAGAAAGCGACGTGCTGGAGGTGCGCCTCGCACGGCAAGCCCGGGTGCAAGCCCAGCTCCAAAACGACACCGCGGTGGCGTCCGCCGAAGCGAGCCTCCAGCGCTGGCTGCCCGAGGCTCTCTTACGCCAAGGACCCCCCGCCTCCCTGTCGCTGCTCTTCCCCACCTTTGCCTCCTGGCCCACCAGCACCGCCGTGGAAGATCGGCTAGCCGCACATCCCGCCGCTCGTCGCCTCGAGGCCGGCTGGAAAATGGCGGGGGCGCAGCGCGATGCCGCCAAAGCTGACTTCGGCCCGGACTACGCCGTCGATTTTGCCTACGGGGCCCGGGACGATCTCAGCCCCCTCGGTCGACGCCCGGACCTCTTGAGCGCCGGCATCACCATTTCCCTACCCCTATTCGGTCGAGAAAAGCAGGCGCAGGGCCTTGCCGCCGCAGAGCTTCGGGAGGAAGGACAGCGCGCTGCGCTTCAGGACGCCCTCCGTGCCCTGAAGGCGGATTACGACAGCCGTCGAAGCGCCGCCGTACAGCAAACCGACGCCCTCACCCACTACGCGACGACCCTTCTCCCCTTGGCGGAGCGTCACTGGGCGCGCAGCCTGGCGCGCTTTGCTGAGGGCACCTTGCCCTTCGATCGCGCCTTAGCCGCGGCCCTCGCGCTGCTTTCAACGCAAAGCGCTGCCCTGGAGCTCAAAAGGCAGCGAGCACAAAGCGAGTCCGCCCTCCTCTTTCTTGTTGGCCAGGAGCTTGACCATGAGTAACGCCCGTTTCCTCGCGATCCTGGGGCTCCCGGTGGCCCTGGTGCTTTCCCTGACCAGCCCCCCGCTCGCCCAAGCCTCGGAAGCCGCAAAGGGGGAGCCCCTTTACTGGGTTGCCCCCATGGACCCGAACTATCGCCGCCCGGGCCCGGGGAAGTCCCCCATGGGCATGGATCTTGTGCCCGTTTACGAAGCTCGGGAAAGCAGCGGTGTGGTCACCGTTAGCGCCGAGCGCCAGCAAGCCTTTGGCGTTCGCCTAGCGGCCGTCAGCAAAGGGCCGCTAGAAAGCACCCTTCGGGGCAGCGTCGTCGTTTCGCTTCCCGACCAGGCGCGCTGGGATCTCGTGCTTCGCGAGGACAGCTGGATTCTTGACCGTTGGGTGGCCAGCGCCGGAGAGCGCGTTGCGCGCGGTGCGCCGCTCTTTGAAGTTGACGTACCCGCCTGGGCTCAGGATCAGGATGCCTGGCTTGCCGCCAAAGCTGCGGGCGATGAACCGCTTCAGGCTGCGACGGCTAAGCGCCTCCAGCGTCAGGGCTTTCCCGAGGATGCCCTTGAGGCCCTTAAGCGTGATGGAGAGATTCAGAACCCCCTGGTGCTCAGGGCGCCAGAGGCAGGGCTGGTGACCGCGATCTCCGCGAACGCCGGCGCCTTTCTGAAAGCGGGAACCCCGCTGCTGAGCCTGACCGGCACCGAAGGCCTTTGGCTCGAGGTGTTCTTCGCCGCTGGCGCCCCAGAAAAGCTGTCCGCTGGGAATGTGGTCAACATTTCTCTTCCAGGACGGGACCCCTTCCCCGTTTCCCTAACCTGGATCGATCAAACCCTCACCGCCGATGCCCGCGCCCTGCGAGGCCGCGCCACAATCACGGAGGCGGACGCCTTGGGGCTTGGGCTCCGCTCTGGAGAGACCGGCACCGCGGAGCTCCGCTGGGCAAGCGCAGATGCCACAAGACGCATTCCCCTCAGCGCCATTTTGCCCGGAGTCAACGGCGAACCGGACCGCGTATTAAAAGCCATGGGTAACGACCGCTTTAGACCCACGCCGGTGCACCTAGGCATGCGAGGCCGTCGCTATGCGGAGGTGCTTCACGGTCTCGCTCTAGGGGATCAGGTCGTGGCCCAGGGCACCTTCCTCCTGGAGGCGGAAGCCAATCGCGCCGCGGAGCTGGCGCGCCTCACGCCGGAGGATGATCACAGCA
>JAYOYG010000030.1:0-11918 GCA_038153445.1 Pseudomonadales bacterium | reverse complement strand
CCATGGATCACAGCACCATGGATCACAGCACCATGGATCACAGCACCATGGATCACAGCACCATGGATCATGGGGAGGCCTCGCCATGATCCGCGCCCTCCTCGCGCTCGCGCTTAGGGAGCGCGCCGCCACGCTGCTGCTGGCGCTGCTGCTGGCGGCTGCTGGTGCTGTCAGCCTCCGCCAGCTGCCGATGGATGCGCTACCGGATCTGTCCGAGGTGCAGGTCATTGTGAAAGCCCAGTTTCCTGGGCAGAGCCCGCGGGATGTGGAGGACCAGCTCACCTATCCCTTGAGCGCGGCCCTGCTTGCGGTCCCCGGAGTAAAAGATGTGCGCGCCTTTTCCTTCTATGGCGACGCCTTTCTTTATGCCCTGTTTGAAGAGGGCACCGATCCCTACTGGGCTCGCTCTCGCGTGGGGGAGGTCCTTGCAGAAACGCAAAGCCGCCTTCCCCCTAGCGCAACCGCAAGCCTCGGCCCCGACGCTAGCGCCCTAGGCTGGGTATTGGCCTATGCCCTGGTGGATGAGACGGGGCAACAGGACCTTCCCGCGCTTCGCCGCTTTCAGGAGGAATTCCTGCGCTACGAACTACAAAGCCTCCCGGGCGTTGCCGACGTCGCGGTCGTGGGGGGCTATGAGGACGTCATGGAGGTGGTGGCGGATCCGGAGCGTCTCGCCACCCAGAATCTCTCCCTGGAACAACTGGTGAGCGCCGTACGCAGCGCAAGCTTTGAGCAGGGCGCTTCGCTCATGGAGCTCGGGGAACGGGAGTTTCTGATTCGAGCCGATGGACGCTTGGATGATCTGGAGGCGCTTTCCGCCCTACCTCTTCGAGTGACCCGCGCGCAGGGTGAAGTGCGCGTGGGGGACGTGGCCCGGGTTCAGCGCGGCGTGGCTGCCCGTCGCGGAATCGCCGAGCTCAATGGGGAAGGGGAGGTCGTCGGCGCCTTCGTCATCATGCGCCAGGGCGCGGACGTCCTGGCCACCATCGATGCGGTGAAGGCGCGTTTGAAAGCGCTCGAGGCAAGCCTGCCGGCGGGCGCGGAGATCCGCCTGACCTACGATCGCTCTGCCCTCATCGAACGGTCCGTGGCTACGCTCTGGGAGCTCCTGGGCAAAGAACTGCTTATTGTGACCCTGGTGCTCGCCTTCTTCCTGCGCCGCCTACGCCCCCTTGGGGTGACGCTGGTAAGCCTGCCCCTTGGCTTTCTGGCGACGTTCTTGTTGCTCCGCGCTCAGGGGATCACGCTCAACGTCATGGCCCTCGGCGGCCTCGCCGTGGCCATTGGTGCCATGGTCGATGCCGCGATCGTGCTTATTGACCGCGCTCAGCAGCGCTTAGATGCCCTGGGGCCGAGCGCCGATGCGCCGGCACGGTGGAACGCTGTGCGCGAGACGGCCTTTGACCTAGGCCCGACGCTGTTTACCTCCATGGCGATCATTACCCTCTCCTTCCTGCCGATTTTTGCCCTCGAAGGGCAGGAGGGTCGGCTATTCGGCCCCCTGGCGATCACCAAGACCTGGGCCATGGCGGCCTCAGCCATACTATGCGTAACCGTTCTCCCCATTCTCGTGGGGCTTTTCCTCCGGCCCCGGACTACGCCCCCCAGGGTCAAAGCGCTAAGCACGCCCTCCCCCCTCCGCCCTTCCGGGCTGCTTGCCTCGGGTCTTCGAAACCCCCGAAGCGCGCTTGCGGCGGGCCTTCTCCTCTCTCTGAGTGCGCTCTATCCGGCCCTCGAGATGGAAAGCGAATTCCTTCCCCCGTTCAATGAAGGGGATCTTTTGTACATGCCGACCATTGATCCGGGCCTATCGCCGGGGGCTGCGGCCAGCGTGCTGCAGCAAACGGATCGGCTGCTGAAGGCCGTACCGGAAGTCGCTCAAGTTTTTGGTAAAGCTGGCCGAGCGAACACCGCCACCGATCCCGCCCCCCTCGGCATGTTCGAAACGGTGATTCAGTTGAAGCCTGAGGCGGAGTGGGGGCCGGGGCGCGACCGGGCCGCCATCGAAAGGGATCTGCAACAGCAGGTCACCATGGCCGGCCTATCAAATGCCTGGACGCAACCCATCCGCGCCCGCATCGACATGCTCTCCACCGGCATGCAATCCCCCCTGGGGTTAAAGTTCTCGGGCCCGGATCTGGCGGTCCTGGCCGATCTGTCCCAGGCGGCTGCCGCTCGCCTTGCGCCCATCGCCGGGCCCGCCGCGGTTTATGCGGAACGCAGCGTTGCCGGTCGCTACCTCACCCTTGACCTGAAGGATGATGCGGCGGCTCGCTACGGTGTTACGAGCCAGGGCATCACCACCGTACTGGCGGAGACGCTGGGCGGGCGAACCCTGGGCACGGTGATCGATGGACGACGGCGTACCAGCCTTCGTGTTCGCCTGGACGAACACTATCGAAGCAGTCCTGAAGCCCTGGCGGCCCTTCCCCTAACCCTGCCTTCGGGGCAGCGAGTTCGGCTGGACGCGATTATGGATTTACGCCTGGAAAGGGGCCCCGCCATGATCAAGAGCGAAAATGCCCTTCCCCAGAGCTGGGTGTTCATCAATCCCGGCGCTATGGCCACCAGCGCCTTCAAGGCCGAAGCCGAAGACCGCCTTCGCGGCCTCGATCTACCGCCGGGCTACAGCTGGCGCTGGAGCGGTCGCTTTGCGGAGTGGGACCGAGCTAAGGCGCGGCTTCTCCAGCTTGGCGCGCTGACGGTCGTGCTTATTGCCCTGCTGCTTTGGCTTCAGAGCCACCGGCTAGAAACGGTGGTCCTTACGCTGGTCACCCTAGCCCCCGCATGCTCCGGCGCCCTATGGCTAAGCTGGGCCCTGGGGCACAAATGGTCGGTTGCCCTCGTGGTGGGTTTGCTGGCGCTCGCGGGCCTTGCTGCGGAGATGGCGCTCCTGCTCCTATCCGCCCTGCATCGCCATACCCAAGCGCCAACGGAAGCCCAAACGATCCTTCGCCAGGCCTTTGATGCCGCCCTCGAACGGCGCCGGGCCGTGCTCATGACCTCCAGCTCCACTGCCTTGGCACTCGCACCCATCCTGGTGAGCGACGGCGCCGGCGCAGATTTGCTTCAGCGCATCGCGGCGCCCATGCTCGGAGGGCTAATCACTACGGTGGCCGCCGTGCTTCTGCTCCTTCCGGCGCTTTGGATGATGGGGCGAAATCGCGCGGGGAGGACAGGCGCATGACCACTCGCTTTGAACGTCAGCGCCAGGTTCGGCGCTGGCACCGGCGCATTGCCCTACTCTGCGCGGCTCAGCTCCTCGCCTGGACCCTTAGCGGGGTGTTCTTTGCTTTCGTAGACATCGAGGGCGTGCGCGGCAGCGACCACCGAAAGGCCCCGCAAGCCGATCTTCTACCGGCTATCACTTTCCCAGCCCTCTCGGATCCGGCTTCTAGCCTGAAGGTGCTCTGGCGCCTTCCGAGCGAAGCCATTGTGAGCGTGGAAACGGAAGAGGCCGTGAAGTGGTACGACAGCGACGGCAAGGCCCTAGCGCCCCTAACCGCCACCGAGGCCCTGGTGATGGGGAGGCTCGGAACGAACCTTGAGCCAAATCAGGCGGAGTGGATCGAGACTGCGGAGGCCGGCGTCGAGTACCGCGGAGCACCCCTCCCCCTTTGGCGCGTTTACCACGACAACGACCCCAGCACCGTAGCCTACCTCCACGGCACAAGCGGACAGGTCCTGGCGATCCGCAATACGGCCTGGCGCTGGTGGGATTTTCTCTGGTCCCTCCACATCATGGATTACGACACGCGCGATGAGATCGGCACCTGGCTCCTCAAAATCTTTTCCCTGCTGGCCGTGGCAACCGCCGTCGCAGGCCTCAGCCTTTTCTTCCTCAGTCCCCAGCGCTGGAGTTAACGAACCTTGGGCTTCTCCCCCTCGCCTTCGGCCCGAACCCCCAAGGTCGATGCTTAGGGCGGATAGGCGCAGAGGTGGCAAGCACAGTACTCTTGGGGGGGTTCCGGAAAACGAATGGCACGAGGCTCCAACGATGACGATCAACCGCCAATGGCTTCTCTCAGCACGCCCCCACGGCATGGTGGGCCTGCAGAATTTTTCCTACCACGAGGCACCGGTACCTTTGATCACCGACGGTCAGCTTCTGGTGAAGAACCGCGTCTTCTCCTTCGACCCCACCCAGCGGGGCTGGATGATGGATGCACCCAGCTATCTACCGCCCGTGGGCCTGGGGGAGGTGATGCGCGCGGGCTCCGTGGGAGAAGTGGTGGAATCGAAGCACGAGGGCTTCCAACCGGGGGATCTCGTCCAGCTGACCGGAGGCTGGCAGGATTACGCCGTGGCCACCCCGGGCCAGGGCCCCATGGGGGTGACGAAGCTCCCCCAGGGCGTCAGCCCGGAAATGATGCTTTCCCTCCTCGGAATCACGGGGCTCACGGCCTACTTCGGCATGACGGACCTGGGGCAGCCGAAAGCAGGCGATACGGTGCTGGTTTCCGGCGCCGCGGGCGCCACGGGCTCCGTGGCGGGTCAGGTGGCAAAGCTCATGGGGTGCCGGGTCGTGGGCATTGCTGGAGGACAAGAGAAGTGCACCTGGCTCCTTAAGAAAGCCGGCTTCGACGCGGTAATCGATTACAAAAGCGAGAATGTCGCAGAGCGCATCGCCGAGCTCTGCCCAAATAAGCTCGATGTGTTCTTCGACAACGTGGGCGGCGAGATCCTCGAGGCCGCTCTGAATCACCTGAACCTTCGGGCCCGGGTCGTGCTCTGCGGCGGTATCGCCAACTACAACGCCACGGAACCGGTCCCGGGGCCGACCAATCTCATGAACCTCGTGATCAATCGCGCCCGCATGGAAGGCTTCATCGTCCTCGACTATCTGCCCCGCGCCGGCGAGGCCATCCAGGCCCTAAGCACCTGGGCTGCCAAGGGCGAGCTGGTCTACGAGGTGGACGTGCAAGCAGGGTTCGAAAACATTCCCCAGACCCTTCAGCGCCTCTATACGGGGGAGAACTTCGGTAAGCAGCTGCTGCGTTTGGACTGATCGATCGTCACTTTCAGCTTTATGCCTTCCTGCGCCTGGAGCAGGTTAAGCACCTCTACAAAGTTAGCCATCTGCGGGTTTCCCTTGGGCCCCAGCATGCGCATTAAACTCTTACTCGATCGCCCGAGAGCCGTAGCCAGTTGTTCAAAACCCAGCGTGGCGTTGATGTAGGTTCTCAGTATCGATTTACCCGACGGCAGGTCACCTTCAAGTAGACAATCTACTCCCGCTTGAAGCAGTGCCCTTCGGTAAGCAGCATCGCCCTAGCCCGTCTGATGAAACACCGGCCAGCGGCCCGCGATCTCGCCGTCCGTCACCGGGAGCAGATCGCCAAACTGAAGCATCACGGCTTCGCTTTGGGTGGGGCGGAGGAACATGTAGTCGTCGACCTCTAGGTCGACGTCCGCCGCCGCGGAAACGGGGGTTTGGTTCGTGCTTTGGTAGATCGGCTCCCCCACGACGGGGGGGGACGCCATCTTCGCCTTCCAATAGCCGCCGTAAAGGTAGTAAATCTGCGCCATGGACGCCGGCGCCTCCGCCATAAAGGGGTTCTGCTTGTAGCGCTTCAGAATGGGCGCCGCGATGAACAAAGCCGGTTGGTGATCAGCCAAGTGGTAGGTATCGAAATCCGTCGGCATGACCACCCCGGAGCCCGCCGACAGATCGTTAAAGGTGCGGTCCTTCTCGTAGATCTTCAGCGTGTGGCTGCCCGCCCCATTCAAGGTGAGCTTTTCAGGATTGAGCCCAGCCGCCCGGAGCCGCTCCACAAAACCGGAATAGCGCTGAAGCACCTTGCGCACCTCAGGATGCTTAAGGTCGGCCTGCATACCCGTCAGGTGGGGCTCATAGCCCATGAGGCCACTCACGCTCAGGTGGTCTGGGTCCGCTGCCACCACAGCAAGAGCCGCGCTCAGGGCTTCCGGTTCGGCAAAGCCGCCGCGGTGAAGGCCCACGTCGATCTCAAAATTCAGGCGCATCTTCACCCCAAGGGTGCGGGCCAGCGCCTGGTACTGAAGCAAACGCTCGGGGGAATCAATGAGCCACTGCACCTGCGTGGCGGGATCGAAGCATCCCGTGCCTAGGGAGTCATAGAAGTTGCGCGCCGCGGCCACGGGCATGGGCTTGCCCAGCAAGGCATCGGACTCGGGGAAGGCCTCGGCCACGGCATTCAAAAACGGCTGATGAAAGACCATCAAGGCCTCGGTTTTTGCGCGCCGACGCACCGCTTCTAATAGGGGCACGGACGGCAGGGACTTCACCACGATGCGGTACTGCTTCCCAGCACCGACGGACGCCGTGAGGCGATCGATGTTGTGATGCATGCGCGCCGTGTCGATGAGCATGACGGGACGCCCCGGCCCCTCGCGCTTCAGCATCGCATTGAGCTTCGAGAAGTACGCATCGTGGGCCCTGGGCGCGGCCTGCGCCGCCGGGGCCCAAAGCAGGCGCCCGGCCGCCGCCGTTGCCGCCAGGCGCGCCGATGCGCTCAGAAAGGATCGTCGGTTCATGGAAGCGTCTCCCCTGCCCTAGCCCAGAAACACCTTGCGCAGATGCGCATTGAGCATCCGCCCCTTCGGATCGAGGGCTTCGCGAATATCCTGGAATTCCTTGAAGCGGGGATAGAGCTTGGCCAATTCCTTCGCCCCTAGGGAATGCACCTTGCCCCAGTGGGGACGGCCCCCGTACTTCCAGAAAATAGGTTCGATTAAGTCAAAGTACGGGCGGTAGTCTTCCGACGCCATACGATGGACGGAAATGGCGGCGTGATCCTCGTGCCCCGAACTCATGCTCAGGAGCGTGTCGTCCCGTTTGACGTAGCGATATTCCAAGGGGAAGACCACATCCACTTCCTTGGCCTTGATGGTCCGAAGGATTTCCCGGAGGCACTCGGCCCCTGCCTCCAGGGGAACCGCATACTCCATTTCGTTGAAGCGGCCATTGCGCACGTTGCTGAGAATTTTGTAGGAGGTATCGATGGCCTCCGTGGGTTCGATCTGCTGCGCGACCCCATCCACCAGCGCTTGCCGCTCCCGGGGGGGCACGCTTGCCCAGTAGGCCATGGCCTCGCCGAAGGCCGCCTCCTCTTCCGGCGAAGCGGGCGGATTATTGATCGGCTCATCCGTTTGATCGATGGCCAAGGTCAAGGCGTAGTCCGAGTGGGTGAGCGGGAACATCTCGAAATGCCGGTGCGCCACAGCCTGCGCATCGAACTGCTCTAACACCTCTTCGATGGGCGCCACCCAGTTCCGCGCCTTAAGACGATAGGGCGTGCGGTTTTGCAGCGTCATGCGCGTCACCACCCCTAGGGCCCCTAGACTCACCCGGGCTGCATCAAAGAGTTCGTGGTCCGGACCGATATCGAGCACCTCGCCGCGGGGCGTCACCAAGCGCAGCTGCTGCACATAGGCGGACAAGCACGTAAAGCCGATGCCCGTGCCGTGAGTGGCCGTCGCCGTCGCCCCGGCCAGGGTCTGGCGATCAATATCCGGCAGATTCAGCATGGCCTGCCCCACGGCCTCGAGCGGCGCACCCATATCGCCGAGGCGCGTGCCCGCGCCGAAGGTCGCCTGCAAGGCCACGGGATCGTGGCTCAGCAAGCCGCTCAGCCGATCCAGCACCACCAAATGGCCGTCCGTGGGGACCAAGGGGGAAAAGGAGTGGCCCGCGCCCACCGGGCGCACGGGCCCGGAAGAGGCGGCAAAGAACTCCGCCAGCTCCGCCTCGGAGCCCGGGGAGAAGCGGCCCTGGGGCTCGCAAACCAAGGCCCCAGACCAGTTACGCCAAGGCAAAGACGGCGATTTCGCCGCAGCGCCAGGATGGGACGCAGCAAAGAGCGCCGCCAACGCGCTACTTGCGAGAAAATCACGGCGAGACCAGTTCAGGCTCATGGCGCACCCTCCGCCGGCGCGGCCGCAAGGTTAGCCGTCATGAAATCAATCATGGCGAGGAAATCTTCGCGCTCACAGGCCATGCAATAGCCCAGGGGCGGCATGCTGTTTAGCCCTTCCACGGTGTGTCTAAGGAGCGTTTCCCGACCCTGGGCGAGGCGCGGCCCCCATTCCTCAGCCTGACCAACCCGCGGGGCGCCGGCGTTACCATCGATATGGCAAAGAGCGCAGCTGCGTGCCCAGAGCGCCATGACCCGCTCGTTCCCGGGCGCTGAGGCTCCATAGGCCGGCGCCCCCGCGAGCATGAACACCCCCATGGCTAGGATGAGACCCTTTCCGGCCGTTACCACGCGTCTTTCTCCCCCGACTGATCCGGAAACAGCTTAGGCCAAAAGGCGGCTCGATTCAGGCCCTTTCGGCCACGGGTTTGCCAAAGGTGCCGTCAGAGGGCGGGAGCACTATAAATGCGAATGCCGTACTCCTGCCGAAGCACATCCAGGGGCGTGTCAAGCATGATGTCTGTCACCTGCGAGTGAGGCCATTTCTTCGACATCGTTCTGATGTGCTTAGCCCAGAGCCAGACGTAGAGGGGAAGATAATAAGAGATGAAAAGCAGCACGGCCTTCAGGCGCCCGCCCAGAAGGTCATAACCTTCCTGATTAAGCCGTTTTACCTCAGGATCGGCAGCGTATTCCCTGAGCTCCAGGCGCGTAATGGTCGTGCCTAGCAATATCCAAGGATTAAGAAGCATCTCGCCCCGAATCGACGTATCGCAGCCGAAGATCACATGCGTAAGGTCGTGGTCGCGAAACCCCTTTCCCTTACGCCGGGACACCTCAGCGACCTCCGGCGCTTGGCGATAGAGTTCATCCAGCCCCTCTCGCAACGTTTTCCTACAATCGGGCTGTAAAAATTCCATGTTGCCCCCTCAGCCTGAGCCACCGTAGCGCGCACAGAACTGTGCCCCGTCCCGTCACCTTAGGTACCTTAGCGCCAGGGTCACGGTGAACAACCACCTTTTATCAGGTGCCAGGAGATTACAACATGGGCGCAAAGGTACTTTTGCTTTTCCTTCTACCTTTCACCGTGGGAAGCAGCATCTTCGCGGCGAGCCCCTGGCATACGGAAGGCATCTACCCAACGCCCTGGGGTGAGGTAGGCTACCGCATCGCCGGCGACGGCCCACCCTTACTCCTACTTCATGGTTACTTCGGCCAGGGCCGGCAGTGGGAACCCTTCCTTGAAGCCTTCAGCGCGCACTACACGGTGATCGCGCCGGACCTGCTCGGCCACGGCACCTCCACGATTACCGGGGAAAACTTTGAGGTGGCGGCATCGGCGGAAGCCCTTTGGCAGCTGCTAGACGCCCTAGCGCTCAGCGAGATCCGCGCCGTAGGGTACTCCGCCGGCGGCATGACGCTTCTGCAGATGGCCGCCCTGCGGCCCACGGCCATCGAGGCCATGATTCTTGCCTCCAGCGCCCATGTGCTCGAAGCAGCGCCCCCTCGCCCCGCCTGGGAAACGATGCCGCCCTCCTTCCAGGCGGACATGCTGCGGAATCATCCCCGCGGCGTGCCCCAGATTAAAAAGCTCATCAGCATGGCCCTGGTCGAAACGCTAGAGGATCACGATCTTGCGCCGGTGAAAACGAAAACCTTACTGCTGGCCGGGGACCGGGACGAGGTATTCCCCGTCCCCTCCGTGCTGCAAACCTACCAAGCCCTACCCAACGCCCAGCTATGGGTCGTCCCTAATTTGGGGCATGCGCTTTTCTGGCCCTGGGGCGGACGCGACGCCCTTGCGGAGGCCTTCCCCGCCCGCGCCCTGCAATTCTTTTCCGAGCCTCCCCAAAGCGGTTTCTAGTGGTAGGCTCAAACGAGGGGAAAGGAGGGAACGCCATGCCGCACTTTGATGCCATCGTTATTGGTTCCGGCTTCGGAGGGCTCTACGCGCTCCATCATCTTCGAGATACGCTCGGGTTATCCGTCCGCGTCTTCGACAGCGCCGGCGGCGTCGGCGGCACCTGGTGGTACAACCGCTATCCCGGGGCGCGGGTCGATGCACCGAGCACCCCCTTCTATGCCTACACCTTCTCCCGCGAGCTCGTGGACGGCTGGGACTGGCCCGAGACCCAAGCGTCCCAGGGCACCGTGCTCGCCTATCTAGAGTACGTGGCGGACCAGCTGGATCTACGCAAGGACATTCAGTTCAACACGCGCATCACCGACGCCCGCTACGACGAGGCTGCGCAAGGCTGGACTGTGGAAACCCAAAGCGGAGAAACGGCCTCCGCCCAATTCCTGATTTGCGCCACCGGTGCCCTGTTCGTCGCGAACCGACCGGCCATTCCAGGCATCGACGATTTCGCGGGCGAGCTCTACCACACGGGCCGCTGGCCCCACGAGCCGGTCTCCTTTGAGGGCAAGAACGTCGCTGTTATCGGCACGGGCTCTTCGGGCATGCAGGCGATCCCGGAGATCGCGAAGACGGCCAAGCACCTCACCGTTTTCCAGCGCACCCCGCAGTTTGCCCTGCCTGCGCGCAATCGCCCCCTTCCCAAGGCCGAGCTGGACGCCTTTCGGGCGAACTGGGAAGACTACCGCGGCTCCATGATCCATCGGGGCGGATCGCCCTTCCCCACCACCAAGCTTCGGGCCCAGGACGCCACGGCGGAGGAACGGCAGGCGCGCTACGAAGAAATGTGGGCGGAAGGCGGTATGCAGCTGCTGATCAACAGCTATCGCGGCGTGCTTACGAAGGAAGCGCTGAACGAAGAAGTCTCGGAATTTGTGCGGGGGAAAATTCGGGAAACGGTTAAGGACCCGGAAACGGCCCGGAAGCTGCTGCCGGACTACTTCATTGGCACGAAGCGCATGATCCTCGACAACGGCTACTTCGAGACCTACAACCGGCCCAACGTCTCCCTCGTGGATCTGCGGGAAGACCCCATCGAAACCTTCACCGTAACGAGCATTCGCACAAGCGCCGCCGACTACCCCATCGACATGCTCGTGCTGGCCACGGGCTTCGACGCCGTCAGCGGCTCCATGCTGGCCCTTAACCCCAAGGGCCGTGACGGCGTCAGCCTGAAGGAGAAATGGGCCGAGCGCTTCGAAACCTACCTGGGCACGGCCATCGCGGGCTTCCCTAACCTCTTTATGGTCCACGGGCCCGGCTCCCCAGGGGTCTTCTTTACCATGCCCCTTGGCGGGGAGTGCACGGTGAACTGGATCGGGCGATGCATCAGCCACCTGCGAAGCGCTCGCCTCGGCGCCATCGAAGCCACGCCTGAATCGGAAACCCTGTGGGACGAGGAAATTCAGGGCATTGCCGCCGGCACGCTCTACCCCCGTACCAACTCCTGGTACCTCGGGGCCAATATTCCCGGAAAGCCCCGGCAGTTCCTGGGCCACCTGAATGGCTCTAGCTACTTCAAGCGCCTGACCGAGGTCGCAGATGAGGGGTACGAAGGGTTCCTTACGGAAGCGGCACGCTGACCCTTTCGATTAGCGGGTCTGACTCGACCAACTAAGCCGAAAGCCCCTACTCTTTGCTCTAGCGAACTTATAAAAACGGGAGCCTAGCCATGAACGCCACGCCTACAGTGCGCCGAAGCAGTCCCATTCTGTTGACGTTGGCTCTATGCCTCTTTAGCTGTTTCGCTCATGGAGAAGAAAGCTCGACGCTCCCTGGCTGGCTCACTCCTTCCCTAGCGCAAAAAATCCTCAGCATTGAAATGACCCAAGAGCAGCGGGACCTCTTTCAATCATCCCTCGCTGAGTGCCTAAGAGGCCTAAGGTCGGATACGGAAAAGGTGCTGCGACGCGGCGGAGCCGATCTGGAAAAGAAAATAGCGCGGGCACAAAAACGACGATTTAACGCCTTCGAAGACACCATGCTGAGTGCCCTCGAAGACAAGCAGCACGAGGCCTTTAGGGTATATCTGGCCGAGCAAATAGAGGTACTTAGGGAAGCCTTTCCCTAAACCATCTCTTCAGCTAAGAGCCCAAGCAACTTTCGAT
>JAYOYG010000029.1:8283-23173 GCA_038153445.1 Pseudomonadales bacterium | reverse complement strand
CACTGCTGTGAACGCGAATCTGGTGCGTTCGCCCCGTTTCCAAGCGGCATCCCAGGAGGGCATGGGCGCGGAATCGCTCCACCAGGGAAAAGAAGGTTCGGGCGGCCCGGCCATCTTCGCGCAGGGCCATGCGCAAGCGATTGTGCGGATCCCGACCGATAGCGCCGGCGGCCTCGAAGGGCCCCGTGGGCACCCCCTCCACCAAGGCCAGATAGTGACGCCCCATGCTCCGATCGGCGAGCTGGGCCGCCAGAGCCCCCTGGGCGCTCTCCGTTCGAGCAACCACGAGGAGTCCCGAAGTGTCCTTATCGAGACGATGTACTAAGCCTGCGCGGGGCACCTGGCTCAGCTCCGGATAATGATAGAGCAGCGCATTGCAGAGGGTCCCATCCCAGTTTCCGGCCCCGGGGTGGACCACGAGCCCCGCGGGCTTATTGATGACAATCAGGGACGGATCTTCATGCACCACGGCCAGGGGGATCGGTTCGGGCCGCCAGTGAGTGCGATCCTCCTGCTGAGCCAGGAGCTGCAGCCGCTCCCCGCCCAGGACCTTCTCCCCGGGCTTGCTGCGCTGCCCATCTACCGTGAGCTCACCGCTTTTCAGCCAGCGCTGCAGCCGGGCGCGAGAAAGATCGGGCCAAAGCTCCGCGACCACCTGATCAACGCGCCGACCAAAGGCCTCGGAAGACAATACCGCTTCACGCTCTAGGGTCTCGCCGGAAAAGTCGTCTTCCTCGAGGCTATCTCTGGGGTCCATGGCATCCCTTTGGCCGATCCCGGGGGCGGACACCCTACCCTGCAGGGCACGCCCGAGCTGTGGTTAAATGGCGCGCGCGGCGCGCCCGTCAAATTCTGAGGATGCTTACCTTGCCCGACCTCCAGCCTATTCTACGCACCTTTATGTGCGTTCTTGTCCTTGGCCTCAGCGGCTGCGCCTCCCTTCCCTTCTTTGGCGACGATGACGAAGAAGTGGAAGTTACGGAAGACCGCTCCGAGATGGAGCTTTATCAAGCCGCCCAGCGCAGCATGCGCAGCTCAAACTATGAAACGGCCATCGCTCAGCTCCAGGCGCTCGAGGCGCGCTACCCCTTTGGGCGCTACGCCGAGCAGGCGCAGCTTGAGCTGGTCTACGCTTACTACATGAATTTTAAGCCCGATCTCGCGCGCAGCTCCGCGGATCGCTTCATCCGGCTCCACCCCCAACATCCGAACGTCGACTACGCCTTCTACCTGAAGGGCCTTGCGGCCTTCGAAAAGGATCAAAGCTTTATCGATCGCTTCTTCCCCACGGAGACGGCCTCCCGGGACGTGGGCAGCGCGCGGGAAAGCTTCGCCGATTTCGGCCAGCTGCTTGCCCGCTTCCCGGGCAGCGAATACGCCCCCGATGCCCGGCAGCGGATGGTCTATCTGCGAAATCTCCTGGCCCGCTCGGAAATTCTCTCCGGGCGCTTTTATCTCGAGCGAGACGCCTACGTCGCCGCCGTCAACCGGGGCCGAAACGTGGTGGAAAATTTCCCGAGCACCCCCTCCGTCGCCGATGGTCTCGCCCTCATGATCGAGGGCTATCTGAAGCTCAACCTCCCGGAACCAGCGAACGACGCCCTGGCGGTACTTGCGGCAAACTACCCCGATTATCCGAACCTCGATGAGAACGGGCACTACGTGGTCTCGCAAACCCTGCGCAACCGCGATCGCTCCTTTCTGAACATCGCCACCTTCGGTCTCCTCGACGATCCGGAAGCGGTCGCGCCCATCGAGCTCGCCCTCGACGAACCGAACGCTCCGACGCCGCCGCGCCCCTAGGGGCGCGCAAAAGTCGCACCGGCCCCGCTAGGCGGCGCGCACAAGCCTCTTCTCCTGCAGGGCCTAGGCTGACCCATCTCCATCGGTCGGCGCGGCTTCGCCCATGGGCTTCACTCTCCTCGAGCTTCTCATCACCCTCACCGTGCTCGCGGCGCTCACGATCTTCGGCAGCGCGCAGCTGCCCGACCTCATCGGCAACCGGGCTCTCCGCAGCGACGTGCATACCCTCGCCCGGCACCTTCGCTATGGCCGTTTTAGCGCCCTCCAGTACGGCGTGCCCGTCACCCTCTGCGCCTTAAGCCCGAAGGGGCGCTGCGAAAATACTTGGAATGCCCCCCTCAGCCTCTTTATTGATCATCCGCCCAAGGGGCTCCGGCAGGGCCCGGAAGACCGCCTGCTGCGCCTCGGCCCCGGAGCCTCCCGGGGCGTGAGACGGCAATGGGGTGCCTTCGGTAGCCGCCGCTACCTGCGCTGGCGCCCGGACGGTCGCACGGACGGGCAAAACGGTCGCTTCACCCTGAGCCATGGCGAGCGGAGCTATGAATTGGTGATCACGCAAGCGGGCCGCCTACGGCAAAGCGGCCCCTAGGGTAGGGTCAGGCCGAGGGTACGCTGTACGGTGACTTCGAGCCCCCCTTCAGCTCCGTAGCCCCGCGCCGTCATGCGGAAGCGATGCCATGTGCCCCCGTCTTCCGCCCCCAGGTATTCAAGGAGGTAGCGCGGCTGCCGCCGCACCGGCGCCCCCAGCGCCGTAGCAGGGGTCAGCACCGCATTCGACGACCAATCCACGGCACTTGCCCGAGGCGGCGCCCCCGGGGCCGCGGGAAGGTAGCGCCCTGCGCGATTGTCTCCGAAGGTGGCAAGATCCGCTGCGGTCAGCCCCTTCAGCACGCGCTCTCCGTCATTGAGCGCCCCCTGGGCCGCCTGGTAAGCGAGGGCGTATTCCCGCTGCGCCCCCGCCATGCGCAGCTCAAGAACGGCGCTTTCGAGCCCCATCAGCCCCAGGATGGTGACCAGCAGAAGCACCACCAGGGCCAGCAGCAAGGCAATGCCCCGCTCGGGGTTTTCGAGGCTTCGACGCTTCACGGCGCCCGGTTCCTTAGGGCGATGACCTGGCTGAAGCGCTGGCGAAGAATGCCATCCCCCTCGTCGCTCACCGCGTCCACGCTGGTCGCCAGTACGGAAAGCTCCACTGCGCGAACGGTGGCAAAGTCGGCCACGGACCCGGCGCTGAGATATTGCTCTGGCACCCCATCTCCGTCCTGGTCCACGGCGAAGCGGAGCTGAAGATCCTCCACCCCCTCTACCAGGGCCTCCGCAGCGCCGGCGCCTTTCTGATAGAGGGTGGGCGGAGCATCCCCCCGATTGTTCTCCCCTACCCCGGGGGCGATAAAAAAGCTGCGCACGGAGATGGCCTGGATGGTGGCACCCGCGGCGAAGGGGCTGCCATCAAAGTAGAGATCGGTGGTGAAGTTCCCGGGAGAGGGATTCGCGCCCCGAGTGCGCGTGAGGCGAAAGCCTTGCCCCGTGGAGCCTGCGCCCTGCAGCTGAAAGATCGTCCCCCGCCGACAGTCGCTGATGAGGAGCACCGCCCCGGAAAGGAAAAGCGCCGGGGCCGCCGGGGGCTCCGTGAACAGCACCGCTGAAGGCTGGGGCATATCGCTCACCAGCCGAAGCCCCTCTCCCTGAAAGCCTCGAACCACGAGGACATCACTGCCGGCGCGGAGATTGGCCGCCTCCAGCCCCAAGTCGTTTCCCGTCAGGGACGGCGCGAAGCCCTGACGCCCTCCGTCATAGCCGCCTAAGCCGGCACCCAGAGCGAAGCGTGGCGGGGGCGCATTCCCCGTACTGCCTCGCAGGGTGCTGCGTAGCGTTGGCGTCAGCCCAGCGCAGGGCGCAATCCCGGCGCTCCGCACCGCGTCCCTCAGAAAGGCCAGGGCAAAGCGGCCATTTTCCTGCAGCCGCGCCTGACCCTCCCCCAGACTCGCGCTGCGCTGACTCGCATCGAAGAGCTGGACGGCCCCCAGGGAGACAATCGCCCCCAGCGCGAGGGCAATCATGAGCTCAATCAGCGTGACCCCTTTGGCGTTCACGGCGCTGCGCTCAGGGTCAGGAGAGACAGGGAAACGAGGGAGCTGTCGGGCCCCTCCCGCCAGCGCACCGTGACCCGCCGCTCAAGGCCCGACTCCTCTACGGCGCCGTCCCCTTCCGGCAGGGTGCTCGCCAGCGCCCTCAGCCATTGGGCTTGGTCAAAGCGCCGAAGCTGGGCCGGAGTGCAGCTTTGGGCGCGGCAATCAACGCTACTGGGCGGCTCCGCGTCAAAACCTAAGGCGTAGCTCTGGCCGGGATTGAGCCAGGCCCGTTCGAGCAGGTCTTCGGCCAAGATCGTGGCCTGGGTTCGCTCCAGGCTCCCCTGCTGGGCCCGAAGCACGGAGAGCTGTAAGCCGCCCATGCCCAGCACCCCCAGGGCGAGGAGAGTCATGGCGACCAGCACTTCAAGAAGAGAAAAGCCGCGAAGCCTAGGCACAGCTCATCGCCCGGCGACTGACCCGTCCACTCCGCCCCAGGGACAGTTCGAGGCCGGCTCCGGAGGGCCCACAGAAGCGCAGCACGGCGCTGCTTTGGAGTCGCCCCTCGGGGAGGATGATCACCCGGTCCGCGCCCGCCGCCTCTGCCACCTCCACGGCGGTCACGGAAAATTGGCGAAGCACCACGCCCGCCGCCGTTTCCACGGCGTAGCCCGTTCCCCAGGGGTTGGACGTGCCCTCGCCCAGAGCTCTCAAGCGCACGACCTCGCCCCGGCTCAGGGCTTCGGTCCGCGCCAAGGCTAGGGCGCGCACAAAGCCATTGGCCCCTGCCGCCAGCCGGCTCTGTTCAAGAACGTCAGAAAAGTCAGGGAGCGCAGCCCGAGACAGGATCGCCAGCACCGCGACGATCGCCAGAAGCTCTAAAAGGGTGATCCCCTCGCCCCTAAAACTGCCAGGACGCTTCATCGTCTTCAAAAAGGCCGTTGTTATTGCGATCCCAGTGCCGGACCCCGGAGGCTTGAAGGCGCAGCGCACCATCCCCGGCTTGGCCCCCCTGGGGGGAGGCCAGCAGCACATAATCCGTGGCGCTCAAGCCACTTAGGGTGAGGGTGTACCGGGCATCCCCCTGGCGAGGCGACTGGGTGCCGCACAGGCTGGCCAGCTCGGCATTCGCATAGGTGAGCTCGGCCACGCGAAGGCGCTCCAAGGCCTGGGCACAGCGACCCAGGTCAGCGATGGCCGCGCTCCGATGACCTTGGCGCTGATAGTCCCGATAGCTTGGCAGCGCTACAGAGGCCAGCACGGCCAGGAGCACCATCACCACAAGGAGCTCCAAAAGCGTGAAGCCCGCGGCCACCCTAATCGACGGCAACAACCCGAAGCTCCTTGGGTAAGGAGAAGGTAATGGTTTCCGGGGTGCCGGCGAGCTCCTCGGCCACCGCAGCCCCCCAGGCCCGCAGCTGGGCCACCACGGCCTGAACCACATCCTCCGGCGCCGAGGCACCCGCGGTAACGCCGATGGCCCGAGCCCCCTCGAACCAGGCCAGATCCAGCCCCTCGGGGCCATCCAGCAAAAAGGCCCGCGCGCCTTCACGCTCCGCCAGTTCCCGGAGGCGGTTGGAGTTCGAAGAATTGGCGGACCCCACCACGAGCACCACATCGCAGTGCGCCGCGAGGGTTCGTACGGAATCCTGGCGATTCTGGGTGGCGTAGCAAATATCGTCCTTCCGAGGCCCCTCGATGGCGGGGAAGCGCTCCCGTAGGGCGTCAATGACCTTGGCCGTATCGTCTACGGACAGGGTGGTTTGGGTGACAAAGGACAGGGCCTCGGGATTGCGGACCGCCAAAGCAGCGACGTCCGCTTCATCCTCCACGAGGTACATCTCTCCACCCTGGGTGCGGTCAAACTGCCCCAGCGTGCCCTCGACCTCTGGGTGCCCTTCATGGCCAATGAGGATGCACTCCCGGCCCTGACGGCTGAATTTCATGACTTCCATGTGCACCTTAGTCACCAGGGGGCAGGTGGCATCGAAGACCTTGAGCTGACGCGCCGCGGCGGCCTCCTGCACCCACCGAGGCACGCCGTGGGCACTGAAGATCACCACCGAATCATCGGGGACCTCCTCCAGCTCATCAACGAAGCGGGCCCCGCGCTGACGAAGATCTTCGACGACGGTGCGATTGTGGACCACCTCGTGGCGCACGTAGACCGGAGGACCAAAGGCAGCCAGGGCCCGCTCCACAATATCTATGGCCCGATCCACCCCAGCGCAGAAGCCCCGGGGGTTAGCCAGCTTGACGTCCATCCCCTGCAGCGGGTTGGAATTCATGGTTATTGCTCCTCCACCGCTTCCACGGTGATGACGGCAACCTCAAAGGTGACCGTACGCCCTGCGAGGGGATGATTGAAGTCCACGACCACCTCGTCGTCTTCCAGCGCCATGACCACCCCAGGCAGCTCACTTTTCGCCGCATCGGCGAAGGACAGCACCAGCCCCGGCTCGAGGGCGAGCTCCGGGCCAAAGCTCGCCCGGGGAAAGCGTTGAACGTTGTTAGGATTGGGCTGACCGAAGGCGCGCTCCGGCGGCACTTCGAAGGTTTCCGAGGCTCCCGCTTCGAGCCCCAGAAGGCAGGCTTCAAAGCCCCCCGGCAAGTTGCCATCCCCCAGAGTGAAGGTCGCGGGCTTGCCCTCGAAGGTGGAATCGAGCACCTCTCCCGAAGGCAGGCGCAGGGCAAAGTGCAGGGTCACCCGGGTTTGGGGGCCGATAGCGAGTGCGTTCACGAATCCTCCGCTGGCGTGTTGTGCCCGTCTTTCCACCACAAAAGCAAAAGGGCCAGGACCGCTATGGTCAAGGCGCTATCTGCCACGTTAAAGGCGGGGAAGTAGTAGTCCTGCCAATGAACCAGCAGGAAATCGGTGACGGCGCCAGAGACGGCGCGATCCAGCGCATTGCCAAGCGCGCCGCCGAGTAAAGCCCCATAGGTCAGGGCCAGGCCCCGCTGCGCAGCGCCCAGGGCGCGAAGCTCCCGGAGCACCCAGAGCGTGAAGCCCAGGGCCAGCGCCAGGAAAAACCAGCGTTGCCAGCCTGAGGCACCGGCAAGAAAGGAAAAGGCGGCACCTCGGTTCTCTGCGTGGACCAGGGCAAAAAAGGACGTAAGGTCCAGCCGTGCGCCCAGCGCTAGGCTCTCTCGGATCAACGCCTTCGTAACCTGATCAACCATCAGCAGCAGTCCCGCGAGCGCCATAGCCTGCCCCCGGAGGCTCAAGGCCTGGACTCCTCGGTCCAGCGCCTCCGGGCCGCGGCAGCATCCCGGTGAATCTGCGCTTGAAGGGCCTCAAGGCCATCGAAGCGCTGTTCGTCACGAATCTTTTCGAGAAAACGCACGGTCAAAAGCTGGCCGTAGAGGGAGCCCTCAAAATCGAAGAGATGAACCTCCAGAAGCGGCTCCCGCCCCTCCACCGTGGGGCGAACGCCAATATTGCACACCCCGCCGTAGGGGCGATCGAGCCCCTCCACCACCACCGTGAAGACCCCATTCAGAGGGGAGCGATAGCGCTGAAGGCGCAGATTGGCCGTGGGCATGGAGAGCGTGCGCCCAAGCTGACGCCCATAGACCACGCGACCGGTGATGCTGTAGGGCGCCCCGAGGAGCTGCTCCGCCGCCGCAAAGTCGGCCTCGGCCAGGCACGCGCGAATACGACTGGAGGAGATGCGCTCCCCTCCCTCCCGCACCGTGGGCGTGGCGGCGACGGTAAAGCCCGCCTCCGCACCGAGAGCTCGAAGCAAAGCGCCGTCGCCTCGCCTCTGGTGCCCAAAGCGAAAGTCGTCCCCCACCAGCACGTGGCGCACGGCGAGGCCGTCAACAAAAACCGACCGCGCCCAGGCTTCCGGGTCGCTGTTTGCAAGCGCTTCGTTGAAGGGCAGGAGCACCAAAAGGTCAACGCCGAAGGCCTTCAAGCGCGCCCACTTTTCCCGCAGTCGGGTAAGCCTCGCAGGCACCTCCTGGCCCTGGAAAAACTCCCGAGGTTGAGGCTCGAAGGTGATGAGCGCGGTTTTGCATCCCCACTCCTGAGCCCGAGCCTTAAGGGTCTGCAGAATCGCCTGATGCCCTCGATGAACCCCGTCAAAGTTGCCGATCGTCGCCACGCACCCGCGATGCGCCGGACGCACGTTATGCATCCCTCGGATCAGTTCCACGGGGCAGGCTCCTAAGGCTCGCGAATCAGATCACCCAGTATACGGGGCGTAGGGAGGAAGCTCACCTATTGGGCGAGGAGCGCCCGAAGCCACCGGGGGCCATAGCCCAGGAGGGTCAGCGCCCCGGCGTAGACGACCAGTCCCAGGGCCACAAGCCCCGCTAGGGCCGTCCCCCGGACCCACGGTGGGGCGGTAAACCAAACCCCTGCATCGGGAAGGGCCAAAACCAGCGCCAGAGCCATGGCCGCGGTGGCCAAGAGCAAGGCAAAGCAAAAGCGCGCAAGGCCCGGCGCCGGGGCCCAGTCCCCGCGGCGAAGCAAGGCCCGGGCAAGAAGCCCCGCCTGCAAGAGCGCCGCAATCCCGGTCGCCAGGGCCAACCCCACGTGCGCCAGGGGCCCGATCAAAAGCAGGTTAAGCGCAATGTTCGCTCCCACGGCCAAAGCGGCGAAGCGCACTGGGGTTTTCGTGTCCTGCTGCGCAAAGAAGGCGGGGGCCAGCACCTTTACGCCGGTAAAGCCCAGGAGCCCGAGGGTATAGGCCTGGAGCGCCGCCGCTGCGGCCTGCGCATCGGCTGGGGTCATGGCGCCATACTGGAACAGCGACCCCATGAGCGGCTGGGCCAGTACCGCCAAGGCCACCGCCGCCGGAACGGTGAGCAGCAAGGCCAGACGAAGGCCAAGATCGAGGGCGTGGCTGAAGCTGGCGCGATCACCGGCGCTGTGGTGCTGAGAGAGGCGCGGCAACAGCACCGTGCCAAGGGCGATCGCGAAGATGCCCAGGGGCAGCTCCATGAGCCGGTCCCCGTAGTAGAGCCAGGACACGCTCCCACTCTCTAGCAAGGACGCCAGAATCGTATCGATGAGGAGATTGATCTGGCTGACGGAAGCGGCGAACAACGCTGGCAACATCAGCACCGCGATGCGCCGAACCCCCGGATGGGCGAGCTCAAGCCGAGGCCAGCGGAGATAACCCAGACGCGCCAGCGCCGGCAGCTGAAACAGAAACTGTACGACCCCTGCCAGAAGGACCCCCCAGGCCAGGGCGAGGGCCGGGCGCCCAAGCCAGGGCGCGAGCCCCCAAGCCGCTGCGAGCAGGCAGATATTGAGCCAAACGGGCGTGATCGCCGGGCGCGCGAAGGCGCCGTGAACGTTTTGCACTCCGGCCGCAAGGGCCGTGAGGGAGATAAAAAAGAGATAGGGCGCGGTCAGCACCAGCAATTCAGCAGCGAGCGCACCCCGGGGGTCGGCGCCCAGCCCTGGCGCAAAGACCCCAATAACCGCGTCGCTGAAGATCATCGCTGAGGCCGTCAACACTAGCAAAAGAAGCCCTAGGGCCCCCGCTACGGCGGCCACAAGGCGTTGAACCGCCTCCGGCGGATCAGTCTGCCGCGCCGCCGTGAGCACGGGCACGAAGCCCTGGGAAAAGGCCCCTTCGGCGAACATGCGCCGGAAAAAGTTCGGAATCTTGAACGCCACATAGAACGCGTCAGCCGCGGGCTGGGCCCCGAGCAGCTGAGCAAGCACCATATCCCGCAGCAGCCCCAGCACCCGGGATAGGCTGGTCATGGCGCCGACGAGAGCAGACCGCCGCCCTAGGCCTCCTTGCGCTTCACCGCTCACGGGCTTCGCCCCTCCCGGGCGATGGTCGCCCCGCCCTTACTGCGCTATAGATTGACAAGGCCCCGGGGCATCGGCATATTACCGCGCCTTTCAAGCAACGCCCGCGATTCGGAGATTCCCCGTGGCGAATACTGCAACTGCTAAAAAGCGCGCCCGCCAAGCGGAAAAGCGTCGCCAACATAACGCCAGCCTGCGCTCCATGGTGCGCACCGCTATTAAAAAGGTCCAAGCGACCATTGCCGGCGGTGACTACGACAGCGCCACGGCCGCCTACCAAGCTGCGGTCCCGGTGATCGATCGCATGGCCGACAAGGGCATTCTTCACAAGAATAAAGCCGCCCGCCATAAGGCCCGGCTGAACGCCCAGGTTCACGCCCTCAAGGGCTAGCACCTCAAAGCACCACCAGATCGTCTCGGTGGATGACTTCCTGCGCGCCCGGGTAACCGAGGCGCGCGGCGATCTCGTCAGTCCCCGCCCCTAAAATCAACGCCATCTCCTCCGCGCTGAAGTTCACTAGGCCGCGGGCGACCGCTCGCCCCCCTTCGTCCTCACAGGCCACGACCTCGCCCCGGGAGAACTGCCCCCGAACGGCGCGAACGCCTACGGCCAAGAGGCTCCGCCCTTGGGCCTTTACAGCGCGAACGGCGCCGCTATCCAGCACCACCGTCCCCCGAGTTTGAAGCTGCCCCGCAATCCATTGCTTCCGCGCCGCCAAGGGCGCCTGATCGGGCAACAGCAAGGTGCCCGCGGGCTGCCCGGAAAGGAGGGAAGCCAACGCCTCCGGGGTACGCCCCCCCACGATCGCCGTCACCGCACCGGAGCGGGCCGCCAGACGGGCTGCCCGAATCTTCGTCACCATGCCGCCCCGTCCCAGAGCCCCCCCGGAGGGCCCAGCCATCGCGTCGAGGCGCGGATCCCCAGCGGCCGCTGCGGTCAGCACCGGGGCCGTGGGGTCGATGCGGGGATCGCGGAGCCGCAACCCATTTTGGTCGGTCATGAGCACCAACACGTCAGCGGCCATGAGATTCGCCACCAGCGCTGCCAGCGTGTCGTTATCACCAAAGCGCAGCTCTTCCGTGGCCACGGTGTCATTTTCATTGATCACGGGAATCGCGCCCTGGGCCAAAAGGGTCCGCAACGTGCCCCGGGCGTTGAGATAGCGGGTCCGGTCCGCGAGATCATCGTGGGTCAGCAGCACCAACCCTACCGTGCGGTCTAGGGCGCCGAGCACCTTGGCCCAGGCATCAATAAGGCCGACCTGACCCACCGCCGCCGCGGCCTGAATGGCTTCAAGGGTGGCCGGGCGCTGCGCATAGCCGAGCCGTCTTGCCCCCTCGGCAACGGCGCCCGAGCTCACCAGAATAATTTCATCGCCCCGGGCCAGGCAGGGCTCGAGGGCCAGAGCCCAGCTCGCCATGACGGACAGATCAAGTCCTGCGCCATCTGCCGTCAGCAGCGCGCTGCCAATCTTGACCA
Organism: Pseudomonadales bacterium; assembly: GCA_038153445.1. GTDB lineage: Bacteria > Pseudomonadota > Gammaproteobacteria > Pseudomonadales > Azotimanducaceae > Salivita. Next base: position 12,048 of record JAYOYG010000029.1, on the reverse strand, counting down.
CCCAGCGCCGGGCATCCCGCAGCCGTTCAGCGCCTGCGGCCTGGACCATGCTTTCCGACCCGGCCTCCATGGCGGCAGTCTCCGCAGCCCCCTCAGCGGACATAGTGCACCTCTACATCACTGTTATCGTCTTCGTCGTCGTCTTCTTCGGCGTCAGTCCCCGCGCGCTGGCGGCGCGCCTCCGCGGTCCGGGCGAGCAGATCCTCATCGATGGCCGCCTGCAGCGCGGCTTCCGCTTCCCGCTGCGCCGGATCTTCGAGCTCCCCAGCTCGCTGGGCCTCCAGGGCTTCTGCGGTGGCGTAGCACAGGGCCTCCGTGCCCTCGCCAGTGACCGCCGAGATCTCGAAGATCGGAGCCTCGGGGAGCACGGCTTTGCAGGCCGCATGGACGACGGCTCGGCCCTCTTCATCTAAGGCATCGCGCTTGTTCAGCACGAGCCACCGGGGACGGCGGGCCAGTGCTGGGCTAAAGCGAGCGAGCTCCTGCTCCAGGGCGGCGAGATTCTCCGCGGGATCGCTGCCGTCAATGGGGAGCATGTCCACCACGTGATACAGGATGCGGGTGCGGGAGAGGTGGCGAAGGAAGCGGGTCCCCAGCCCCGCGCCCTCCGCGGCGCCGACAATCAACCCTGGCACATCGGCCATCACGAAGCTGCGTTCCGCGCTGATGCGCACGGTGCCGAGGTTGGGCACGAGGGTGGTGAAGGGGTAATCGGCGACCTTGGGGCGCGCTGCCGAGACCGCGCGAATGAGCGTCGATTTACCGGCGTTAGGAAGGCCCAGGAGACCCACATCGGCGATGAGCTTGAGCTGAAGTCGTAGGTTGCGCACTTCCCCCGGCGTTCCCTTGGTCGTGCGCCGGGGCGCCCGGTTCACCGAGCTTTTAAACACCGTGTTGCCCAGCCCATGGCGCCCCCCCGCCGCGACACGCAGAGTCTGGCCGGGCTCGGTGAGATCGCCAAGGGGCTCGAGAGTTTCTTCGTCGATGACCGTGGTGCCTACGGGCACCTTTACGAGCGCATCCTCACCGCGCCGCCCGGTCATCTCCCGGCCGGCGCCGGCCTGCCCCGCCTTCGCGCGGTAGCGCGGCTGGAAGCGGAAATCCACGAGCGTATTTAGGGCCGCTTCAGCGCAGAGGATCACATCGCCCCCGTCGCCGCCGTTGCCACCGTCAGGGCCGCCCTTGGCCAAATTCTTCGCCCGAAGGAAGGACAGGCATCCGTCACCGCCCTTGCCCGCCTCCACGCGAATCACCGCCTCGTCTACGAACTTCATGCTGCCCCTTCCTCCCATGCCGCGGCACTGCGCCGGGCAAAAAAAAACCCCGGGGACCGGGGCTTTTTCGCTGGCCCCCGAATATCGGGGACCCTTGGCTTAAGGCCCCGTTTAGGCCTCGGCCGGCTCGATGCTCACGTGACGACGCTTCTGCGGCCCACGAATCTCAAACTTCACCTTACCATCGGCAAGGGCGAAGAGGGTGTGATCCCGGCCCAGGCCCACGTTGGTGCCGGGGTGGAACTTGGTGCCGCGCTGCCGGACGAGGATGTTCCCCGCCTTAGCTGCCTGCCCCCCGAAGAGCTTAACGCCAAGGCGCTTTGACTCTGAATCGCGGCCGTTGCGAGTACTACCGCCTGCTTTCTTATGTGCCATGGCCTACCGCCTCCTTAACCGCGAATGCCCGTTACACGAACTTCCGTGTAGCTCTGACGATGTCCCTGCTTCCGGTGATAGTTCTTGCGACGCTTGAACTTGATCACCGTCACCTTATCGCCCCGGCCTTCACCCACGACCTCTGCCGTGACTTCACCGCCGTCCACGAAGGGCGTACCGACCTTGATGTCGTCGCCTTCTGCAATCAGCAGCACGCGGTCAAAGGTGACCGTTTCGCCAGGACCCGCTGCAAGCTTCTCGAGGCGAAGGACTTCCCCTTCCTCGACGCGGTGCTGCTTGCCACCGCTTTCGATTACCGCGAACATATTCTCTCCGAAGGCTATGCCTTTATCTCACTGTGCCTGAAGGCGTCTGCAGCCCAAATCCCTTAAGACGTCCAGCAGGATAAGCAGGGCACAGCGCGCGCGGCACCCCGCGCAAGGCGCGCAACTATACGGAAAGCCTCGCCCAGCGACAAGAGCCCCCAAGCACCTTATACTTCGCGGGATGCGGCCCCGGGGAGCACCTCCCCGGGACGCGGAAAACGCCTTATCGGAACCGAGCAGCACGGGCCTGCGGAGCGCACCATGACCGCCAATTCTTCAGTCGCCACCTCCCCGCGGCCGGCGCCCCCCCTTCCGTTCTACGGACCGGTCCTCGACGACTTCTCCGCCGTTAACGCCCTCATTCCCCGCCAGCTCACCTCCGATGTTCACCTCGTGGAAGAAATTGGTCAGCACCTGGTGGAAGCCGGCGGCAAACGCCTTCGCCCCCTGGTGGTGTTGCTGGCCGCGAATGCCTGCGCGGCAGACAGCGAGGCTCGGGTGAAGCTCGCGGCGGTGATCGAGTTTTTGCATACGGCGACGCTCCTTCACGACGACGTGGTAGACAGCTCAGGGCTCCGCCGGGGCAAGCTCACGGCCAATGCGCTCTGGGGTAATGCCCCCAGCGTTTTGGTGGGAGATTTCGTCTACTCCCGGGCCTTCCAGCTCATGGTTGAGCTGGGGCAACTGGATATCCTTTCAGTCCTCGCTGAGGCCACCAACGTCATTGCGGAAGGCGAGGTCATGCAACTGGCCAACATCGGCCGCCTAGACCTTTCCGAAGATGAATACCGAACCATCATTAACGCGAAGACGGCCAAGCTCTTTGAGGCCGCAGCGCACAGCGCCGCCCTTCTCAGCCCGGCCAGCACGGCGAACCGGGACGCCCAGATCGCTGCCCTGAAGCGCTATGGCCAAGCCCTCGGCCTCGCCTTCCAGCTGGTCGACGACAGCCTCGACTACGCCGGCGACGCGGCGGCTCTGGGCAAGAATGTGGGAGACGACCTCGCCGAAGGGAAGCTCACCCTCCCCTTGATCGTCGCGCTGCGGGACGGAGACGAGGCCACTCGCCAGGTGGTCCGGGAAGCGCTCTCGAAAAAAGACGCGAGTGCCCTAGCAGCGGTGCAAGCCGCGCTTCACACCTGTGATGCCCTGGGATATACGCAGCACGCTGCGGAGCGGGAAATCGCCAGCGCCAAGGCCGCCCTGGAAGTGCTCCCCCCCTCCCCCTATCGGGAGGCGCTCGGAGCGCTCGCGGACTTTGCCCTGCACCGCGCCTACTAGCGAAATTCCTTAGGCCCTAGGGGCTGCCGGGGCGGTGCCTTTTTTCCCACTTTGCTATCCCTAAGCCTTCTCATTGACGCGGAGAGCGCATACACTCTCGCCCCCTCGGAGTGTAGCTCAGCCTGGTAGAGCACCGTCTTCGGGAGGCGGGGGTCGCTGGTTCGAGTCCAGTCACTCCGACCACTATGTAGGGTGCCGGCGTCCCGAGCCGGCCACATTTTTCGATGGCAGGCTCATGGCGACGGAATTTTCCCTAAACCTTGCCGGTCATCCCGTCGATGTAATCGCTGAGGCCGACGATCACCTCGCGCTGTATGTGGACGGGTGTCTGCGTAAGCGCCGCCAGGGCACGCCCTGCTACCTGTGGACCAACGTCGAACTTCCCTTCGAAGACCACTACCTGGTCGAAGTGCGCCGGCGCGCCGGCGCGCCCCCCGCGGGCCCCCGCCCAGGCGGTCCCCCGGCCGCGGGCCCCCGGTCGCGCGGCGAGGCTCTCTCTAAAACACCCA
>JAYOYG010000029.1:0-8273 GCA_038153445.1 Pseudomonadales bacterium | reverse complement strand
GATCCCCCCCGCCGGGCCCCCCCGGGAGCCGGGGCCCCCCCGCGACAATCCCCCTCCCCCCCCCCCCCCGTGGTCTGGGGGCGCGGGCCCCCGGGCGCGCCCCTCGCGGTCACCGTCAATGGCGTTCCCCTGGCCTCGGGCACCCAGCTCAACCCCCAGCGGGAAGGGCTTGCGAGCGCCTCGCAAGCGCCGCGTTAGCGGCCCGTAAACTTCGGCGGCCGCTTCTCGAGGAAGCTGGCGACCCCTTCCCGGTGATCTTCCGTGGCGAAAAGCACCCCCAGGGTTTGGGAAATCCAGCTCCCCATGGGCTCGGGATCGCTCCAGGTACTACGCCGAAGCCCTTCCTTTAGGTAGCGCACAGCCAGGGGCGGGTTTTCCGCAATGCTCATGGCGAGGGCTTGGGCCCGGGTCATGAGCTCGTCAGCCGGCACCACCTCCAGCACCATGCCCAGGGCAGCCGCTTCGGCGCCATCAATCATGCGGCCGCTGAAGATGAGCTCCGCTGCCCGCTCCGGGCCCACAAGCTTCGGTAGCCGCCAGAGGCCTCCGAGGTCCGTGATTAACCCCCGCTTCACAAAGAGGGAAGCGAAGCGCGCCTCCGTTGACGCCAAGCGCATATCCGCCAGCAGGGAGAGGTCCATTCCCCAACCCACCGCGACCCCGTTCACCGCCGCAATAATGGGGCGATCGCAAGCGAGTATGGCCTCCGCCGCCGGCGTCATGCTGGGTCGAGGCTTGCGCAGCCGCGCATGGCTATCCGGGGCCGGCTTTCCCGTCATCATTTCCTTGACGTCTTCCCCGGCGCAAAAGGCCCCCTCGCAGCCCGTGAGCACCACCACGCGCACCTCGGGATCCTCCTGGATCTGGCGGAAGATGGCTTCCAGGTCACTGTAGCCCTGGGGATTCAAGGCATTGCGGCGATGCGGGCGATGGAGCATCACCGTGCAAATATGCTCCGCCACCTCGACCTTCAGCGTTTCGTATTCGTAGCTCATGGTTTCTCCTCTCCCCTAAACCCCACTCTTTATGCCCTACTTTCCCGGGCCCCTGCTATGCTTTTGCCATCGCTAATCGGCAAACGCGAGGCTGAAGGCATGAAATATCTCCACACCATGGTGCGAATCACCGACCCCGATACATCCCTGGCCTTCTTTTGCGATGCCTTGGGCCTAACGCTGCTGAAGCGCTACGACAACGAGGCGGGACGCTTCTCCCTGCTGTTTCTGGCCGCCCCCGGGGACGAAGAGGCCCAGGTGGAACTGACCTACAACTGGGACCCGGAGACCCTCGCCGGCGGCCGGAACTTCGGCCACCTGGCCTACGCCGTGGAGAATATTTACGAAAGCTGCGAACGGCTCCAAGCCCATGGCGTGACCATCAATCGACCACCGCGGGATGGGCGCATGGCCTTCGTGCGCTCCCCGGACGGCATTTCCATTGAGCTCCTGCAGCGGGGAGAGGCCCTGGCGCCGGCGGAGCCTTGGCTCAGCATGGAAAATGTTGGAAGCTGGTAACACACCTAACGCCTGGGGAGGGCAGCTATGAAACTTTACGACTCCGTTGGACCGAATCCGCATGTAGTCCGCATGTTCATTGCGGAAAAGGGGATCGAAATCCCCACGGAAACGGTGGACATCATGGCCGGGGCGAACCGGAAACCGGACTATCTCGCTAAAAACCCTAGCGGCGGTTCCCCCGCCCTCGAGCTAGACGACGGGTCCGTGCTCGCGGAGATCACCGCCATCTGCGAATACCTCGAAGAACGCTTCCCCTCCCCGCCCCTGCTCGGCAGCACGGCGGAAGAACGGGCCGAGGCGCGCATGTGGACCCGCCGCATCGATCTCGGCATCTGCGAGCCCCTCACCAACGGCTTCCGCTTCAGTGAAGGCTTGCCCATGTTTGAAAGCCGCATGCGCTGCCTGCCCGAGGCCGCCGATGGCTTGAAGGCCATCGCGAAGGACAAGCTGATTTGGCTGGACGGTCTCCTGGGAGATAAAACCTTCATCTGCGGCGATCGCTTCACCCTCGCCGACATCATGCTCTACTGCTTCCTCACCTTCGGTGCCGCCGTTGGTCAGCCGCTTCCGGAAGACTGCACCAAAGTTGCCGCCTGGCTTGCGCGGGTAGGCGCGCGACCCAGCGCCAGCGCCTAGGTCTTAAAGCGATAGACCCCCTTGGGGGCGCTCCCCTGGGAAGGGCCCCCAAGAAGACACCGCCCATCGGCTCCTGAAAGAGGTCGTGTCCTAAGGTTGGACATTTGCTATCCTTCGCGCCCCCCACTGGGCATGCGCAGCCAGGATAGCTATTGTGAAACGAACCTACCTCGCGGCCACCGCCATCGCCGCCGCCTTCATCCTATGGGTTTTATCCGGCCAGCTCGGCGGCTCGGACAACACAGGGCCCGCTCCCTCGCTAGCCGAAGCCCGCGCTCGGGAAACGGCCGTGGCGGAGGACGCCCCCGTTCGCGTGCGCGCCCAGATCCTCCAGAGCCAGCCCATCAGCGCGGAGGTCGTTGTGCGCGGCCGCACCGCCGTGGAGCGCTTTGTCGACGTGCGCAGTGAAACCCGCGGTCGGGTCGTCGAGCTCCTGGCTGAAAAGGGTGATGTGGTCTCTGCCAACGCCCCCTTGTGCCGTCTTGATCCGGAAGCACGCCCTGCCCTCCTGGAGGAAAGCCGCGCCCAGCTGGCCCAAGCCCGTATCGACCATGAAGGCAGCTTAAAGCTGCAGCGGGAAGGCCTCTTATCCGACGCGGCGGTCGCCGCCACGGCCACCCGCCTCGCCAGCGCCGAAGCCCTGGTACTCCAGCGGGAGCGGGAACTCGAGAACACGATCATTCGCGCGCCCTTTGCCGGCGAGGTGGAAACCCGCCCCGTCGAGGAAGGGGACCTCCTCCAGCTCGGGGCCATCTGCGCACGCATTCTCGACAGCAACCCCATGCTCCTCGTGGGCGAGGTCAGCGAGAACGAGGTGGCTGAGCTCACCCCCGGCGCCACTGCCCGGGGCACGCTGATCACAGGAGAAAGGGTTGAGGGCACGGTTCGATTCATTGGACGCAGCGCCAATGGCCGCACCCGCACCTTCCGGGTCGAAGTGGCCGTACCCAACCCCGAAGGACAGCTTCGGGATGGGGTCACCACGGAAATCGTGCTGCCCGTGGCAGAGCATGACGCTCACCTCATCCCCGCGGCTATTCTTGCTTTGGATGACGCTGGCGCACTCAACGTGCGCATTGTCGATCCGAACAAGCGCGTCCAGATGGTGCCCGTCACCATCGTTAAGGAAGTATCCGAGGGGCTCTGGGTAACGGGGCTGCCGGCCACGGCGACGGTCATCACCGTGGGCCAGGAGCTGGTCACCCCGGGCAACCTGGTCGAGGTGAGCTTCGAAGACAGCGCCACGGGCTTAGGTGACGCCGCCACGAGCGGTCTTGGACAGTAGGCGGGAGCACGCGCCATGAATAGCATCATTGCCTGGGCCGTGGATCGAGGCCGAACCACCCTTTCCATCATGGGCCTGATCATCCTCACGGGGCTTTACTCCTACGCAAAGATCCCCGTCGAAGCCGACCCCAACATCCAGGTTCCGATCTTCATCATTACCATTCTCCACGAGGGGATCTCCCCGGAAGACTCGGAGCGGCTGCTGGTCATGCCCATGGAGACGGAACTTCGGGCCGTGGAAGGGGTGAAGGAGCTCACGGCCTATGCGGCAGAGGGTTCGGCCAGCTTGGTGGTGGAGTTCTCCGCAGACTTTGACCCGGATCCTGCGCTCATCGACGTACGGGAAGCGGTGGACCGGGGGAAGGTTAAGATCCCCTCCACCGCCGAAGAACCCATCGTCTCGGAAGTGACCGCCGCCGACTTCCCCATCCTTACCATTAACTTCGCCGGGGAGGGGATCAGCGAGCGCGTGCTCTACAACACCGCGCTAAGGGTCAAGGACGAGCTCGAGGCCATCCCAGATATCATGGAGGCGAACCTCCGGGGTCAGCGGGAAGAGGTGCTCGAGGCCGTGATCGATCCGGCCCGCCTCGAATCCTTCGGCATCGATCCCATCACCCTGGTAAACAACGTCTCCCAGAACAATCGCCTCATCCCCGCGGGCGCTCTGGATGCGAACCAGGGACGCTTCTCCGTGAAGGTGCCGGGCATCATTGAGGAGGCCTCGGACCTCTTCGCCATTCCCGTAAAGGCCGATGGCGACACGGTGGTTACCCTTTCGGACGTCGCCACCATCCGCCGCACCTTCAAGGACCGCACGGGCTACGCCCGGGTGAACGGCGTTCCCGCCATCTCGATCCAAATCACCAAGCGCGTGAACGCCAATCTCATCGATACGGTGAACCAAGCGCGGGCCGTAGTGGAACTGCTTCGCCCGGGCTTCCCCGCTGGCGTCAACGTGTTCTACACCCAGGATCAGGCCCCCGATTCCCAGCAGCAGGTCGATGAGCTCACGGGCAACATCGGTACGGCGCTCGCACTGGTCATGACCATCGTGGTGGCAGCCCTCGGCGTTCGCAGCGGGATCATCGTGGGCCTTGCCATCCCCACCTCCTTCCTCTTCTCCGTCATCCTGCTCTACCAGATTGGCTATTCCTTCAACTTCATGGTGATGTTTGGAATGCTCCTGGGCCTCGGGATGCTGATCGACGGCGCCATCGTGATCACCGAATACGCCGATCGGAAGATGGCCGAAGGGGTCCATCGCCATGAGGCCTACAAGCTCGCTGCGCAGCGCATGTTCTGGCCCGTGACTGCCTCTACAGCGACCACCCTCGCGGCCTTCCTGCCTCTTATCTTCTGGCCCGGGGTTTCGGGCAAGTTCATGATGTATCTGCCGGTAACCGTGTTCTGCGTGCTTCTGGGCTCCCTGGCCTACGCGGTGTTCTTCGGACCGGCCGTAGGGGCCCGCTTCGGAAAGGCCGGGGCGCAAACCCAGGAAGACCTCGACACCTTAAACATTCTGGAGAACGGTGATCCCACGACGCTCGGCGGCGCCACGGGGCTTTATGCGCGCTTTCTCTATCGCGCGGCCCGGGCACCCTTCATTGTCGTCAGCCTCACCATCGCCATTCTTTTTGGCGCCTTCGAGCTCTACGGCAACTACGGCCGCGGCTTTGTCTTCTTCAACGACACGGATCCGGTCTTTGCCCGAGTCAGCGTTAACGCCCGGGGCAATCTCTCCGCAGAAGAGGTCAAGGATCTGGTCCTCGAGGTCGAAGATCGAATCATTTCCATCCCCGGCATTAAGAGCCTGAACACGAATACCAACCCCCCAGGGGGGAGCGGCTTCCGAGGCCGAGACGTGGCCTTCGATCGCGTGGGATCCATCTTTATCGAGATGCACGAGCAGAAGGATCGCACCCTATCCGGCGAGGCCATTCTGGAAACGGTACGGGAACGCACGGAGAACATCCCCGGCATCATCGTCGAAATCCAGGAATTCGAGCAGGGGCCTCCGGTGGGTAAGCCGGTGCAGATCGAGTTCGCCTCGAAATCTTCCGACATTCTTGAGCCTGCCGTACGCGATGTGCGCGCCTGGCTCGAGGCCAACGTGGAAGGGCTTCGAGATATTTCCGACACCCGATCCCTCCCCGGGGTGGAGTGGACCCTCGACGTGGACCGGGCGCAAGCGGCGGTCTACGGCGCCAACGTGACCCTGGTGGGCACGGTGGTGCAGATGGTTACCAACGGGATGAAGGTGGCGGAGTACCGCCCCGATGACGCCGAGGAAGAGGTCGACATTCGCATCCGCTTCCCTGAAGCCTACCGAGGCCTGGCCATGCTGGAGCAGCTCCGTCTGCCGACGGCCCAGGGGGCCGTGCCCCTGTCGAGCTTCGTCACCCGGACACCCTCCCCCAACGTGGACACCATTCAGCGCGTGGATGGTACCGCCGTGGAATATATCCGGGCGAACGTGGCCCCCGGGGTGCTCGCGGACGACAAGGTGAAGGAAATCAGCGCCTGGCTGGACACGCAGGACTTCGATCCGCGGCTCACGGTGACCTTCCGCGGCGCCAATGAAGAGCAAGCCGCGGCCATGGAGTTTGTACTCGTCGCGTTCCTCCTGTCCCTGCTCCTGATGTTTGTATTGCTGGTGACCCAATTCGATAGCTTCTACCAATCGGGACTCATCCTCTTCGCCGTGGTCATGTCGACGGCGGGGGTGCTGCTGGGCCTCGTAATCACCGGCCAGCCCTTTAGCGCGATCCTGACCGGGGTGGGCATTGTGGCCCTCGCCGGGATCGTGGTGAATAACAACATCGTGCTCATCGATACGTTCAATGGCCTACGCCGGGAACGGCCAGACCTCGACACCCTCGATCTGATCGTGCGCACCGGCGCCCAGCGCCTGCGGCCCGTGTTCCTCACCACGGTCACCACGATCTTTGGCCTGCTGCCCATCGCAAGCCATATCAGCGTCGACATCATCGCCCGCGAGGTCGTGCTGGGAGGGCGGACGGCGTCCTTCTGGGTGCCCCTGGCCCAGTCCATCGTCTCGGGCCTCACCTTTGCTACCCTCCTTACGCTTATCGCGACGCCCGCCATGCTGGCCTTGCCGGAGCGGGCTCGGGAGCTGGTTCGCTCCCTTCGTCGCCGGCTACGTCGGGCGCCTAAGGAAGAAAGCCTCCGTAAAGCGGCCTCCTAAGCGAGCGGCCGGCCACAAAAAAAGGCGCATCCTTGGATGCGCCTTTTTTATTTAAAAAGCCCCGGCGGCAAGCGTTTGGGGAGGGGAGGGAGGGTCATGCCGCCGGGGCTGTAAACCGCTTACAACCACTATCTGGGAGCTACCTTAGGCAATTTCAACTGAACAGAAGCTGATCCGGGTCAATTTTTTTGCCTAAAGTCCCTCCGACGGCAGAAAACCCTCAGCGGCCAGCCAGCTAGTCACCTCTGTCGTCGCCTCCGCCAAGCAGCTTCGCTGCCCGAGGTAATAGTGGGTTGCCCCGGGGATCACCACGCGGTGCCGCGGCACATGGGCGAGCGCGTCCCAAATCCGCTGCCCATGGCTCGGCGTACAGGCGTCGTCCGCACTGTTCTCAAGCACCAGCGCCGGCACGGAGATGGCCGCCGCGGAGCCCGGCCCGTCAGCGAGGGAGGTTTCATAGCTCCACTGGCTAAGCCAGGCGCGCAGGCTGCTGTAGCGCGCGAGGCCCGCCGGCATCATGTTCACGATTCGCGGATCGCCCATGTAGCACTGCCCCGGGGTGCGATCATTGGGATCCACGGTGGGGTCAAGCCAGCGCGGATCGGCCATGGTGCCATGCACCACAAACGCTTCCTCATCATAAGGTCGTCCGGCGGCGCGCAGCGCCTCCAGCCGCGCCCAAACCCGCTGCGTGATCCGCTGACTTCGCGCCCGCTGCGCTTCCCGGTACCGCTCAAGAAAGGCGGCGCTATAGGGCGGCTTAGGCCCGGAAGCGCCGTAAAGATCGAGATCCGGGTCGCGGCGGCTCGGATCCGTTTCATCGAGCACCGCCGGATCGAGCCACTCCGTCAGGGTCGTGGCGCGGCTGACGTGGGCCGCCAGCTGCATGACCCCATCGGCCGGGGGCAGTTTCGCTCCCCGCAAATCCACCGGATCCCCCGCTGGGGTCGCCTCCACCGTGGGCCGTTCCGCCTGACTTTGATAGTAGAGCGAGAGGGACCCGCCGCCGCTCCACCCCGCCAGCACCACCTTCTCGAAGCCGAGGCGCTCCCGGGCGTAGCGCACATAGGCGCCTAAATCGATCAGCACCTTCTCCATGATCAGCGCCGTATCGTTGTGGGGGTAGCGGCTGCCGCAGCACAGCACCGGCACCCCGGCCCGAGCCAGGGCATTGGGCAGGGGCAGCGTATTCATCGTTCCCGTGGGGTGCATAAACACCAAGGCGGTTTTGCAGGGGGACCCTTCCGGGCGCAGGAACTGTCCTTCGAGCACCACCGTATCCGTGCCGCCGCCGTAGGTTTCCTTAAAGGCGCTCTTTTCCTGAAAGGCGAGCACCAGGGGCTCGCGCACCACGGTAAAGGCCATGGCTAGTCCGCCATCGCCGGCAACCCCGGCTCAGGCTGCACCCCAAAGCTATTCAAGGCCATGCTCACGAGGTTGTACTGGCCTACGGTGAAGACGAGATCCATGAGCTGCTGCGTTGACCAGCGCTCCGCCAGGGCATTCCAGGTGCGATCGCTAATGTGCGCATCCAAGTAGAGCTCATCCACGGCCCGGAGAAGCCATTGCTCTTCCTCGTCCCAATGCCCGGCTTCGGGCCCGGCCTTAAGCGCCTGAATATCGGC
>JAYOYG010000028.1:0-23195 GCA_038153445.1 Pseudomonadales bacterium | reverse complement strand
ACGAGGCACCGGTGCGCCCCACCATGGTGGTGGTGGGGGATATGGACCGGGGGCCCGGCCTTGAAGCGGCGGTCTCCCAGTTGCAGCGGCGCTTTCCCGCCTCGCCCCTTGCGGTGCTCGGCAATATCGACGGCGCGCCGGGGGCCCTGCCGCCGGCGGTGGAAGCCGTATTGCTCGGCGTTTTGCCTTCCCCGCCCAAGCTGATCGACGTGACGGAACTGCTCGCCCAGGCCCGGGCCGAACTCGATGCTTCGGACTATCCCGAGGAGCAGCCCCGGCCAGAAGGGCGTGACCCGGGCTTGTTCCGACTGCTGGTGGGCCGGAGCCCGAAGATTCAAGCCGTGCGGGACGCCATCGATCGCGCGGGGCCCACGCAAGCCACGGTGCTCGTTACGGGGGAAACGGGCTGCGGCAAGGAAGTGGTCGCCCGGAACATTCATTTCCGCTCCGACCGGTCCCAGGGGCCCTTCGTCGCCGTGAACTGTGGGGCCATCCCTAGCGATCTCTTGGAATCGGAGCTGTTCGGTCATGAGAAGGGCGCCTTCACCGGCGCGGTCTCGGCGCGGAAGGGCCGCTTCGAGATGGCCGAGGGCGGCACCCTGTTCCTCGACGAGATCGGCGATATGCCCCTCATGATGCAGGTGAAGCTGCTGCGGGTTCTGCAAGAGAAGGTCTTCGAGCGGGTGGGGGGCACCCAGCCCATCCAGACGAACGTGCGGATCATTGCAGCCACGCACCGAGATCTCGAGGCCCAGATTGCCGATCAGCGCTTCCGGGAAGATCTCTACTATCGCTTGAATGTGTTCCCCATTGAAATGCCGCCGCTCCGGGACCGGGGGGAAGATCTCCCGCTCCTCATCGACGATTTGCTGGTGCGCATCGCGGAGGAGGGCGGGCCTCGCCTCGAGTTTACGGAGGCTGCCCTCGAATTCCTGCAAACCTACCCCTGGCCCGGGAACGTGCGGGAGCTATCAAACCTGCTTGAGCGCCTTTCCATTCTCTACCCCGACAGCCGCATTGATCTCGGCCATCTACCCAAGAGCTACCTACAAACGGCGGGCCTTGAGCCTTCTGATTTAGACACGGCGCTTCCCGAACCGCTGGTGCCGCCCCCTGCGGCCCCCCGGGCTGTCGCGCCGCCCAGGCCTGCTCAGGACAACAACCAGGCCACCCAGGCCCCGTCCCTGGAGCTGCCCGCCGAAGGGCTAAATCTTCGGGACCACCTTGCGAAGGTGGAAATCGCCATGATTCTTCAGGCTCTAGATCAGGGCGATTGGATCGTTGCCCGCGCGGCGGCGACCCTGGGCCTGCGCCGGACAACCCTGGTCGAAAAGATGCGGCGCTACAAATTGGACTCCGGTCGCTAAGCTGCCAATTTATTGACCATGCCTTTCGTGTTTTAGCGCAAGCCCCGGTAAATCCGGGGCTTTTTCGTTTTGGCATGGCCTTCGCATTACTTCCTTCGTGACCAGATCGCGTCAAAAAAGCGGCGCAACCCAGGGAAGGGAGATCGTTCATGAATAGCATTGCCCTGCAGGGGTCCATCGCCCAGCTCCGCGCTCTCGCGGCCAGCGCTCAGGGTGTCGGGTCGGCGAGCGCCCCCTCCGCCACAGGCGCGGCCTTCGGGGAAATTCTTCAAAGCACCTTGGCCAGCGTAAACGCCGAACAAACCCGCGCTGCGGCCCAGGCCACGGCTTACCTGAAGGGGGACCCGGATGTCTCTCTAGCGCAGGTAATGATCAGCGCGGAAAAGGCCAGCCTGAGCTTTGAGGCGGTGAGCCAGACCCGCAATAAGCTGCTGTCTGCCTACCGCGACATCATGAATATGCCGCTCTAATCCACGCTTAGCAGAGTAAGGAAAAAGGGACTTTTCCATGGCTGAGATGCAAGCAACGCCGACCGGCTTCGCCCGGGTAGCGGATCAATTCCGAGCCTTCAGCACCATCCCCATGGTGCGCCAGGCGGGGGCCCTCCTAGGCCTTGCGGGGGCCCTGGCCCTGGCTGCCAGCGCCGTGCTTTGGCTCCAGGAACCGAATTGGCGCCAGTTGGAGGCCAACCTGCCTTTGGCAGAGCAGGCCCAGGTGCTCGACGCCCTGGGGGCTGCGGGCATCGACTACACCCTGGGGGCCGGGGGAACGGCCATCATGGTGCCCGCCGATCGCCTCTACGAAGCCAAGATGACCCTCGCCACCTCGGGCCTTGCGGCCCCCGCGGCGGAGGGCTACGCCCTGCTGGATCAGGACCAGGGGATTGGTTCGAGCCGGCGCATGGAAAGCACCCGCTTTCGTCGCGCGCTGGAAGGGGAGCTTGCGCGCTCCATCGAAAGCCTGGCGGGGGTTCAGCATGCCCGAGTCCACCTCGCCATTCCCGAGCGCTCGGTCTTTCTCCGGAGCCAGGCCGAACCGACGGCTTCCGTGGTGCTGACGCGCTATCGCGGCGGCAAGCTGGCGGAACGGCAAATCGCCGGCATACAGCAGCTCGTGGCGGCCAGCGTCCCGGAGCTCACGGTCGATGGGGTGGCCGTGCTCGACCCCTTCGGTAATCTGCTATCGAAGAGCGCCAGTGATGATCAGTTCGAGCTCACCACTACCCAATTCACCCTAAAGCGCGATCTGGAGCGGCAGTACGTGGCGCGGGTGGAAAACATGCTCGCGCCGCTGCTGGGGGCTGACGGCTTCCGGGCCGATGTCGCGCTGAACATGCTGTTCCGCCAAACGGAGATCGCCGAAGAGCAATACACGAACCCCGCCATGGAAAATGGGGGCGTTCGCAGCGAGCGCTGGCAGCGCAAGCTTCGCCCGGAAGGCGCCGGTGGTGTCCCTGGCGCCCTCACGAATGCGCCGCCGGAGGCGGGGCTTTTAGCCGAGGAAGAGGTGCAGGGTGCGGCGGTTCAGAACCGGGCCAGCGAAGTACAGGCGGAGGTGCTCCGGAACTACGAGCTCAATAAAACCATCCGCTATGAACGCCCAAGCCCCTGGGAAATTCAAAGCCTCTCCGTCGCCGTGGTCATAAAGCAACAGCCGGCGAATGCCGAGGGGCAAGCACAACCGCGCACTGCGGCGCAGCTTCAGGCCTTGGAAGCCATTATTCGGGACGCCGTCGGCCTAATCGCTAATCGCGGCGATACGGTTACGGTCACGGAAGCGCCCTTTGTCCTGCCGGAGCCGGTGGAGGCGCCGGCGCCGGAAGGCGAGCCTTTCATCAGCGCCCAAAGCGTCGAGGGGATTTTCCGTCAGGGCCTGCCGGGGATTGCCTTGCTCGCGCTGGTGCTCTTCGTCCTCCGCCCCTTCATGAAGTCCGTGATGACCCTACCCCCGCCCCCGAAGCCGCCGAAGGACGATCCCTATATGCAGCTGGCGGCGCCTCCGGGCATGCCTGCGCTGCCTCCCCCGGCCACGCCGGAAGCTCGGGCGCGAGCAATCTCGGCCCAGGAAATGGCCAAGATGAACGAGTGGTTGGATGAAGCGCGGACCATGGCGCAGGACGATCCGCGACGCATCGCTCAACTCACCCGGCAGTGGATGAACAGCGATGGCTGAAGCGCCGGTCCAAAAGAAGGAAGGGTTTGACGGCCTGGAGCGGGCCGCCGTGCTCCTCATGAGCCTTGGGGAGGAGGGGGCCGCGGAGGTGATGCGCTTCCTTTCTCCGAAGGAGCTGCAACGCCTTGGGGAAGTTATGGCCCGTACCGGGGCCATCACCCGTTCTCAAATGACCGGCGTGCT
Source organism: Pseudomonadales bacterium (assembly GCA_038153445.1). Classification (GTDB taxonomy): domain Bacteria; phylum Pseudomonadota; class Gammaproteobacteria; order Pseudomonadales; family Azotimanducaceae; genus Salivita. The sequence goes on along the minus strand of JAYOYG010000028.1, from coordinate 19,473 downwards.
CGCGCAGTTTCGCGACGGTATCGACGAGCAAACCAGCTTCGGGGTCGATGCGCCCACCTATGTGCGCCGCGCTCTGATCCATGCAGTGGGGGAGCAGCGGGCGGAAAGCATCATCGGCACCGCCCTCGATCAGGACATGGGCAACGGCATTTCCGCACTGAAGTGGATGAGCCCAAGAAGTGTTGCGGACATCGTCCGCTCCGAGCATCCCCAGATCATTGCCATGGTGCTGTCCTTTCTCGAGGCGGATCAGGCTGCCGCGGTGCTTGAGCAGCTTCCGGAGAATTTGGTTCCTGACGTGCTCATGCGCCTGGCCACCATGGATTCGGTGCGTCCTGATGCCCTTCGGGAGCTGGATGCCATTCTGGAAGAGCAGGTTATTGATCAGGGTCAGGCGAACGCCCTCGGTATGGCCGGCGTGCGCGGCGCGGCGGACATCCTCAACTACGTCAATGGCGGGCTGGAGCAGTCCACCCTGGAAGAGATCGGCCTGATTGACCCCGAGCTGGCCACGAAAATTCAGGATTCCATGTTCGTCTTCGATAGCTTGGCGGGTATGGACGACCGGAGCATGCAGGTGCTGCTCCGGGAGGTGGAAAGTGAACTCCTTCTGGTGGCCCTTAAGGGGGCGGAGGAGGCGCTCGTGGAGAAGTTCCTCGGCAACATGTCGAAGCGTGCTTCCCAAATGCTTCGGGAAGACATGGAGTCCCAGGGCCCGGTTCGGGTCTCCGAGGTGGAAGCGGCGCAGCGGGAAGTGCTTGCCGTGGCCCGCCGCCTCTCCGAAGAAGGGCAGGTGACCTTGGGAGGCGGCGATGACTTCCTCTAACTTTCGACCCCAGCCTTGGCAGGCCCCGAGTGTTAATCCCGAGCCCACTCCTGAGCCCCTGCGTCTGACTGCGGAGCGCATTGAGGCCCTGGAGGCCGAAGTGCGCGATGAAGCCCGGTCCGCCGGCTATGCGGAAGGGCTGGCCGAAGGGCGGGAGGCCGTGCAGGCCCGCCTAGGGACCCTCGATGAGCTGCTTTCCTTTCTCGCTGATCCCCTGCATCGCATGGATCGCACCCTAGAAGAAACGTTGCTGACCCTCACCTTGAGTTTTACCGAGGGGATTCTGCGTCAGGCGCCGCCGGCCTCCCGGGCGAGCCTTGAGGCCGTGCTTCGGGAGGCGCTGGATGCTCTCCCCGATCCCCAGGCAGAGGCGGTGGTCCGCCTCGCCCCTGCAGACCTTGCGACCCTAGAGGCGGCGATTGAGGGCGCTCCTCGTAGCCGACCCTGGCGCCTTGAGGCCGATGCGAGCCTTGGTCCGGGAGATGTCTGGGTAGTGGCAGGTCTCTCAGAAGTCGATGCCACGCGCCGCACCCGCCTGCGCCAGCTTTTTGACGGCCTCCTCCCGCAGCAGGGAGAAGGCGACACCGCTGAGGAGGACGGGCTGTGACAGCACCTGCCCTTCCCAACCTCGAAGCCCTGGCGCGCCGCCTGGTGGCCCGGGTCGACCATTTTGAGCGGCCCCCTTTACTGGCATCGGGCGCATTGACGGGGGTAACGGGCTTAACCCTGGAGGCTACCGGCTGCGCCTTTCCCCTAGGGGCGCGCTGTCGCTTAAAAGGGCCCGGTGCCAAGCCTTGTGAAGCAGAGGTCGTGGGCTTCCGTGGAGGCCAAACCTTCCTGATGCCCGTGGGAGAGCTCGGCGGCCTGCGCCCAGGCGCTCGCGTGCTGCCCTCGCCGGAAAGCGATCAGGTCCCCGTGGGGGACGGCTTGCTCGGCCGAGTGGTGGACGCCCTGGGCCGGCCTCTCGATGGAGTGCCCTTGCCCCATCTCAACGCCGTTACGCCGCTCCATGGCCGACCTCTTAACCCCCTGCGCCGAGCTTCGGTTTGCGAGCCCCTTGATGTCGGCGTTCGAGCGATTAACGCCATGCTGACCGTGGGGCGAGGCCAGCGCCTCGGCCTTTTTGCTGGCTCAGGCGTGGGTAAGTCTGTGCTGCTCGGAATGATGACGCGCTTCACGGAGGCGGACGTGATCGTCGTGGGCCTTATTGGAGAGCGGGGTCGGGAGGTTGCGGACTTCGTCCATCGAACCCTCGGCGAAGCGGGACAGCAGCGGGCTGTCGTGGTGGCTGCCCCGGCCGATGCGCCACCCCTTCTCCGCATTCATGGGGCCCTTCGCGCCACGGCCTATGCCGAGTATTTTCGTGACGCAGGCTGTCGCGTGCTGCTGCTGATGGATTCCCTTACGCGCTTTGCCCAGGCCCATCGAGAGGTCGCTTTAGCCATCGGCGAGCCCCCGGCGCGCCAGGGGTACACCCCAAGCGTATTTGCGCGCTTGCCTCAGCTGGTCGAGCGGGCGGGGAACAGCGATTCCGGTTCTGGCTCCATCACCGCGCTCTATACCGTACTGACGGAAGGGGACGATCCGAACGATCCCATTGCCGATGCGGCTCGGGCCATTCTGGACGGTCATATCGTTTTGGCCCGGCGAATTGCCGAACAGGGGCGCTACCCCGCCATTGATGTGGAAGCCAGCGTCAGCCGAACCATGACCGACGTGTTGGATGATGATGCCCTGGCTCTTGCTCGGAGGGCCCGCGCTTACCTCGGTCGCTACCGACAGAGCGCAGACCTCATCGCCATGGGGGCATACCAAGCAGGTAGCGATCCGCGACTTGACGAGGCCATTCGTTACCACGATGCCCTGGAGCGCTTCCTCGCCCAGGATCTCCGAGAGGCTGCGCCCTTGCCCGCCAGTCTCAAGGCCCTGCGCGCGGCCTTGGAGAACAAGCAATGACCAGCCCTGAGCGCCATCGTGCGCAGCAGCTCCTTAGGGCAAAGGAGAGCCGTGAGCAGCGCGCCGCCCTTCTTCTCGGCGAGGCGCAGCGTGCCTTAAAGGATGCCGAGGCGCGCCTCGAGACCCTTCTCCGGTGGAAACAGGATTACAGCCAGCAGCAGACGAAGCTTCGCCAGGTGCGCCACGTCGGAGTGCTCAACGATTGGCGCGCGTTCCTGGATGGCCTTGAGGATCAGCGCCTCCGTGCGCAGCAGGAGCTTGGGGGCCTTCGCGCCGCCGTAGAGGAACGGCGCCAACAGTATCTGGCGTGCCTGCAGGAGCGAAAGATGGCCGATCGCTATCGAGAACATATTTTGGCCGCGGAAGCAGAGCTAGGCCGCAAGCGAGAGCAGCGGATGGCGGATGAACTGGCGGCTCAACGCAGCACAAGGAAAGAGAGATGAATACCTTAGGTCCCCCCGCACCGGTCAATTCCTCGGGTTCCAAAACCCGAAGCGAAGGCGCCGAATCCGATGCTGCGGGTTTTGCCGATGCCTTTGATGGCGCATTTGGCGCCCTCGGTCCGCGCTCGGCGACCCCTGCTTCCGGGTCTGCTTCCGCCTCGCCTTCGGCGGAGGCCTCCGGAACGGAAGCCATAGCCCCGGCGGAGGAGGGGACAAGCCGCTCGGTCTATGGGCTCGCACAGAGTGAGGGTCACCTAGTCGACCCTGCGGACTCGGCCTCCCCTTTGGAACAAAAGCCCCTCTCCCTGCAGGCTCTGCGCCCTCCGTCGAGTGCGGTGGCTCCGGCAGCACAGCAGACAGCGCCATCCGCCCCCCTGGGCGCCCCGGCCCTCGCTGCCGTTGACGATGCCTCGCCGGTTTTGAAGGAACAGAGCCCTGCGCCGGGAGCGGTGGCGCCGGGTAGGCCAGCCCCAGCCGCGCGGCACACAGCGCACCAGACTGCGCCCCAGACCGCATCGCGGGCAGCGCTATCTGCCCCCTCTCGCGCCCTGAACACCTCGGCCGACTCGACTCCCGAAGGACACGTGCAGCCTCCCTCGCCAGGCGCGCCGGGCAACGATCACCCTGTCCAGCCAGCACAGACGAGCTTGCCAAAGGGGGTAACCGCATCGCCCGCAGGGCCTAGTCCAGCAAGATCAGAAGTGGCCGCCGGGCTTGGGACCTCAAACCGCTCTGAAGCCCCGAGGCCGCCGGCGATGCCGGTTACGCAATCTTTGCAGGGGAACCGAGCGCTGGAGCCTTCGGTGCGAGAGTCCTTGGTTGTCGAGTTTAGTCATGCGCAACAGGCGCGCGGGCCCGAGGACGGGGAGGGGCTTCGTACTTCTGGGGTGAGAAAGGGGATAGAGCCCCTCGCTCCGCAGCGACCGGAAAGCCCCCCTGTCGAGGCCCTACTCAGAGGCGACATGCGCCGGGGTGCTGAGGTCCTTTTGAGGGGCGCGCGTACGCCAACCAGCCTCTCCGCAGCTTCAGCCCTAAGGGGAGAGCCGGGGGGAAGCGGCGCGAATCCCACCCCAGGCCCTCGTCTTGAGGGACTGAAGCCCGCAGTGGCAAAGGCCCTTGCCAGCCCCCCGGGCCTCGTGGCCGAGCCGAGAACCCTCGCGCGCGTAAGCTTTGATCAGCGGCTAGCCCAGGCGAGCCCAGCGGTGGGGGCCTTTCGGCTTCTTGAGTCTGGAGCCCCCCCGGGCGCCCCGGGGGCGAGCGGCGCCGAGCCTTCGGTTCCGGGACCGGGCGCCGTCTTCCCAGCGTTCGATATCCGCTCCCCCTCGGTGGCCCCGCTGGCCGTCGAAAGCCGCATGGGCCCCGCCCTTCTTAAGGACCTGCAGCAGCAATTCGCGACCCTGGACGAGGGTACAAGTCGCACCGTGGAGCTTCGCCTCGATCCCCCCGAGCTGGGGCGGGTAACGGTGCGAATCAGCATGGTTGGCGATGAGGCTCGGGTGGCCTTCACCGCCGCGCAGGGCGGGGCGAGGGAAGCCCTTGAAGCTGCTCTGCCGAAGCTACGGGAGATGTTTGAACAGGCGGGTCTCAGTCTTGGAGATGCGCAGGTGGGTACGGGTTCGGGACAGGACAGCCGGGGTCGAAGCCGGGCCAGCGAGGGTGCTCCCGATGCCGTAGGTGCCTCGGCAACAGACCTGGAGGCTTTGGAGGACGCTCAGGTGCCTGAGGTCGTCCGCGTCAATTCTCCGGCGCGGGGGCGCCTTGATCTGCGCGTTTAGCCTGCCAAGGAATTGACGATCGTCTCCAGCTTAAGAATTAAGTCTTTTGAAAACAGTGCTCTATAAATTGAATTGAAAGTTGGCCCTTCCTTTGCAGAAAGCGTTGGGAAAGGAATCGCCGGGGCTCCGTGCTCCTCGCCAAGGATGGCTTTTGAGAGAACGCTATGAAATTGCCCGTACTCATCTTGGTCGTGCTGCTCACCGCTCTCCTCACCGGAGGTGGGCTCGCAGCGGGCGGGTACTTTTTCCTCTTGCCGCAGTTGAAGGCTGAACTTGGCATAGAGGAAACCCCGGAAGAGACCGAGGAGGCAGCGCAAGAAGAGGGGAAAGCTGATCCGATGGACTTGCCCCTTGGGGAAGGCGAGCCTCAGCACTTTGCCTTTGCTAAGCCGCTTCTAATTTCCCTAGACAGCCAATCCGACGCCAAATTTCTCCAGCTGGCCTTCACCATCCTGGTTCATCACCAAGCACTGGCTGATGAACTCACTCGGCGAGAACCGGAGCTTCGTAACGATCTCATCATCCGCCTTGGCGCCGAGCGCCCTGATGAGCTCCGCACTCCGGAAGGGCGAGAGCGGCTCCGAGAGACGATCCTGACGGCGGTGCGCGATCGGGTGAAGCCCTACGTCGACGAGGAAGCGCAGGCGCGCTTCGAGATTGATGACGTTCTTCTTACAAACCTGGTAATGCAGTAATGGCCGGCCAAGACATCCTATCCCAGGACGAAGTCGATGCGCTGCTTGGCATGGATGACGGGGAGCTTGGCGATTACGCCGCCGAGGGCGAGGTCAGGGAAATTGACCTAGCCCGGCAACAGCGAGTCGTCCGCGGTAACTTCCCGGCCCTTGAGGCGATTAATGAGCGGATCAGCCGCGGCCTTCGGGACCTCATGTTCCAACTGTTTCGCCGGGGGGCAGCGGTCTCGAATGAGGAGGTCAGCACCCCGAGCTTCGCGGACTACATCTATAGCCTTTACGTGCCAACCTCCCTGAATGTGGTGAAAGTCTCCCCGCTTCGGGGTTTTGGAATCGTAGCGATCGATCCGCGCCTAGTCTTTCGACTGGTTGACTATTTCTTCGGCGGCTCCGGCACCCTGTATTCCAAGGTCGAGGGCCGGGATTTCACGGCGACGGAGCAGCGCATGATTCGCATGCTCGTCGAACGCATCGGAAAGCTGATCGCCGAAGCCTGGAACCCGGTGCTTGATGTCAATGTGGAATATTCCCACCCCGAAGTTCATCGCCGCTCGGCGAACATCCTTGGCGCTCAAGAAGTGGTGGTCGTTTCGAGCTTCATCCTGGAGATGGAGACGGGAGATCCCGGGTACATCCACTTCACCTTGCCGTACACCATGCTGGAGCCCGTGCGCGCATTGCTTGACGCGCCGGTGCCCACCACCCGCGACGACTCCGACACCCGCTGGTCCACCGCCTTACGCCGGGATATTCGGTCTGTCTCCGTGCCCATCCGCGCCCAGCTGACCGAATTCCGTAGCACCTTGTCCGAGCTCCTGCACTGGGCGCCGGGAGATGTATTGCCTATCGATATGCCCGAGCGCATTGCCTTGGAAGTCGAAGGCATGCCCCTGGCGGAGGGACGCTTTGGGATTTCCAACGAGAAAAACGCGCTACGCATCGAGCTCATCCTGGAGCAAGAGGGCTCCGGAGAAGCGACTTCGGTCCCCAGGAAAAAAGCGGTTTAGGAGAAGTACACAGTGAGCGAAGACGATTTTGAAGGTGGCGCGCAAGGCTTTAGCCCCGATGATTTTACGGACCTTGAAGGTCCCGTGGAGGGCGAGGTCCGGAATCTCGATATGGTTCTCGACATTCCCGTGACCGTCGCGGTGGAGATTGGCCAGGGACGTATTCCGATAAAGAGCCTGCTTCAGCTTACGCAAGGATCCGTAGTGGAACTCGATCGCCTAGCGGGGGAGCCCCTTGATGTCCTGGTGAATGGCACCCTGATTGCCCAAGGCGAGGTGGTAGTGGTGAACGAAAAGTATGGCGTGCGACTGACCGATGTCATCAGCCCCGCCGAGCGCTTACAGCGGCTAAAGCGGTGAAAGGCCCGCGCTATCCCCGGGCAAACTTCGAGCACGCTGTGTTTGCGGTGCTGCTTTTTGCCCTAGGCCTTGGCGCCGCCGCAGCTTTCGCTGCGGATGCTGGCGAAATAGCTGAACGGGTAGCCAAAGGTGCGCAGCTTGGGGCGCGGGAAGAACAAGGGAATAGGGACGCCTTGGCAGCGCAGGACGCGCTGGGGCTTAAGAAAACGCTAGCGGGGCCGACCCAAGAGTCTGAGCAAGGGCTTCCGGCCCGCCCCGCTAGCCCGGGCACGGCCTCGCTCCTTCGTTTGGGGTTGGGCTTAGCGTTGGTGTTGGCGCTTCTCTTCGGCCTCATGGTCCTGCTTCGACGCATGGGCTATGGGCAAGGGACGGCGAGCGGTGCCATCGAGATCCTCGCAAGCCGAAGCCTCGGGCCTCGGGAGCGGGTGGTGCTGATTCGCTCTGGCGAGCGGCACCTTTTACTTGGGGTGGCTCCGGGCCGTGTAGCCCCCCTGGACCAGTGGGTAGGACCCTTTCAGGAGTTTGATCAATGAGCCAACTTGCATCGATCTTGCTAATCCTCAGCTTGGGCTTGGCGTTGGCCGTACCGGCCAGCGGCGGGCATGGGACCCAAGTGATTTGGGCGCCGGTGGCGCCGAGTGAAGGTGTAGCGCCCTAGCGTGAATCAAGGTTTGACTGCGGCAGCCGTGCCACCCACGCATCGCTGTGAAAAAGTTGAACCCGGTTTACGTCCGTTGGCGGTGCTTTATGCCTTTTTGGATTAGCCCAGCGTGATGGTCCTAGCCTTGGCGTCGACCATCCTTCGTTCCACCTCGCCCCGGGGCTTCGGCCTCGGGGCTTTTTGCCGTGAGGGCAATGGCTCCCTGCGCTCCGGGCTGGCTCGCCCGGGGCTCCGGGGATTACTCGGCGTCTTATTCATCGCGATAGGCGCCCCCGCCTTTGGTGCGGAGCTTGATCTGATCTCAGCGCGTCCTGGGGAGGGAGAGGAAACGGTCTATTCCCTGAAGCTTCAGGTGCTCGCGGTGATGACCGTGCTAACGGTTTTGCCAGGGCTTCTCATGACCACCACGGCCTTTACCCGGGTGCTCATTGTCCTGGCCGTGCTCCGCCAGGGCCTCGGGACGCAGCAAACGCCGTCCAATCAGATCCTTGCTGGAATGGCGCTGTTTTTGACCCTGTTCATTATGGGGCCGGTGGTGTCTCAGGCCTGGGAGCAGGGGGCGAGTCCCTATCTTGAAGATGAAATTGGTACGGAGGTCGCCTTCGAGCGCACCGTCGCGCCCTTTCGGGAATTCATGCTGTCCCAGACCCGGGAGAGCGATCTCTCGCTCTTTGCCGATCTGTCCGGCGGACAACGTTTTAATCGTCCCGACGATATCCCGCTGACCCTGCTTATTCCCGCGTTCGTGATTAGTGAGCTCAAAACCGCTTTTCAAATTGGCTTCCTAATATTGATACCCTTTTTAGTTATCGATTTGGTGGTGGCGTCCGTGCTCATGTCCATGGGGATGGTGATGCTGTCACCCCTGATCATCTCCTTACCCTTCAAACTCATGCTGTTTGTGCTGGTGGATGGCTGGGCGCTCCTCATGAGCACCCTGGCGGCCAGTTTCGTGGCGGGCTGATCTAGTGGACTACAACACCATCATGCTGATCGCCCAGGAGGCCCTAGAAGTCACCATGTGGGTCTGCGCGCCCATTTTGCTGACCGCCCTTGTGCTGGGCTTGTTGATTGGGATGCTGCAGGCGGCAACCCAGATCCAAGAAATGACCCTGTCGTTTATTCCAAAGATGATTGGCATGGGGGCGGCGCTTTTGATCGCGGGCCCCTGGATGCTCGCGATGCTGGTGGAGTTCACCCAGGGGCTTTATGAGCGCATTCCCTTTCTTATCGGTTAGCCATGTTTGAGCTGGCGAGCGTTCTGGGGACGATCGAGGGGGCCCTCGGTCCCTTTCTTCGTGCGTCTGCGTTGTTCTATGCCGCGCCGGTCTTCTCCGCCCGGGCCTTGCCCACCCCCCTACGGGTGCTCATGGCCGCGGCCTTCGCGCTTCTCATTGCCCCCTTCCTGCCCGCCGTGGCGCCCGTCGATCCCTTCTCCGCCCCGGGGCTTCTGCGCATGGCTCAGGAGATTCTGCTGGGCATCATGATGGGCTTTGCCATCACCCTGGCGTTCTCCGTGCTCTCCCAGGCTGGGGAGAATATCGCTCTGGGCATGGGCCTCGGCTTTGCTTCCATTAACGATCCGAACAATGGTCTCTCCGTTCCCATTGTTTCCCAGTTCTACGCGATCGTCGGGACGCTCATCTTTCTCGCTCTCGGGGGGCACGCCCTGATCGTTGAGGCTTTGCAGGCAAGCTTACAGCGACTGCCCGCGGGCTTTGATGGGCTGAACCCCCAGGCCTATGGGCAGCTGGTGTGGTGGGGGGCAGAGATGTATGGCTTTGCCGTGCTGCTGGCCCTCCCTGCGGTGGCGACGCTGCTTTTGGTAAACCTCGCATTTGGCGTGATCACCCGCACCGCGCCTCAGCTAAACCTTTTTGCGATCGGCTTTCCCATCATGATCTTGGTTGGGCTTGGGGTGATCGTGCTGACCCTGCCCGCCCTCCTTGACGACTTCACCACGGTGCTGGCGGCCGCCTTTACCTTGATCGACGGGATTTTGACGCCGTGAGGCCCGGGCGTGGAAAGAAGTGCTTGAGAGGAGGACGCCATGGCTGAGGCGGACTCCGGCCAAGATCGCACAGAAGAAGCGACACCGCGGCGGCGGCAGCAAGCGCAAGAGAAAGGCCAGGTTCCCCGGTCCCGAGAGCTCACCACCACCGTGCTGCTCCTCGGCGGCACGGCCGGGCTCATGATGCTGTCCAGCTACATGATTGAGGGGCTTTCCGCGCTCTTCCGCGAAGGCCTCGCCCTCGATCGACAAATGATCTTCCTCGAGGATGCGGGCTTGCTCCAGTTGGGGCGCCTTACGGGCGCCGCGGCGCTGGTTCTGGCGCCCCTCTGCGCCTTGCTGTTTCTGCTGGCCGCAGCCATGCCAGTGGCCCTCGGGGGTTGGTCCTTCTCCGCAGAGTCCCTGGCGCCGAAGCTCAGTAAGCTCGACCCCATCAAGGGCCTGGGTCGCCTGTTCGGGCCCCGGGGCCTGATGGAGCTTCTGAAGGCCCTCGCCAAATTTTTGCTTGTGGGGTCCGTGGGGGCCCTCGTGCTGTGGTGGGAGCTCGATCAGCTTCTGGCCCTTTCCGGCCTCCCCCTCGAGCAAGCGCTCGCGCAAACGGCCTGGCTCGCCGGCTATACGCTCCTCGGAGTCTCCGCGGCAACGGCGCTTGTAGCCGCCGTGGATGTGCCCTTCCAGCTCTGGCAGCACAACAAGCAGTTGCGCATGACCCGGCAGGAAGTGCGCGACGAATTCAAGGAAACGGAAGGGCGTCCGGAGGTGAAGGCACGCATCCGCCAGCTCCAGGCGGAAATGGCACAGCGGCGCATGATGGAGGCCGTGCCGGAGGCGGACGTGGTGGTGACCAACCCCAGCCACTACGCCGTGGCGCTGAAATATGAAAGCCAGCGCGGCGCGCCCCGGGTCCTGGCTAAGGGCAAGGATCTCGTGGCCCGCGCTATTCGTGATCGCGCCGACGCCGCCGGGGTGCCCCGCATCGAATTACCTCCCCTTGCGCGCGCGCTCTACGCCCATACGCGGGTTAACGAAGAGATTCCCCCGCCCCTCTACCTCGCCGTGGCCCAGGTCCTGGCCTACGTTTACCGTCTGCGCTCCGCAAGAAACCTTGGTACGGCTTGGCCCACGGCGCCGGGCTCCGTTCCCGTGCCCGACGACCTCGACCCGGGCCCCGACGCCGCCTAGCGGAACTTCGTTTAGGGGTCGTCAATTCTCTGGCGATGGCTGCGCACTCTCTGCGCCCGGAACTAGATAAATGCAATAAAAAACAATGAGGTAGATAGGCTCGGCTATTTCGGGCACGGCCTTTGCAGATTAAGTCCCACAGGGAGCGGAGCGCCAAAAAATTGGCTTCGCAGGAAACGTGGGCAGCAAGGACGCCGCCGTGAACGATACCGCCAGCATGTGGTCGCCAAAGATGCTTCAGGGCCTAGGAGCCCCGGTGCTGTTGCTCGCCATGCTGTCCATGATTGCGCTGCCGCTCCCGCCCCTCGTCCTCGATCTTTTGTTCACCTTCAACATCGCGCTCGCCATGGTGGTGGTGCTGGCCAGCGTCTACAGCGCTCGCCCCCTCGATTTCTCCGTCTTTCCCACCGTGCTGCTTATGGCCACGCTTCTTCGCCTCGCCCTGAATATTGCCTCCACGCGCGTTGTGCTGCTTGAAGGCCATTCCGGGGGAAATGCTGCGGGAAAGGTCATCGAGGCCTTCGGGGAATTCGTCATCGGCGGAAACTACGCCGTGGGCCTCATCGTTTTCATCATCTTGGTGATCATTAACTTCGTTGTGGTCACGAAGGGCGCCGGTCGGGTTTCCGAGGTGACGGCACGCTTTACCCTCGACGCCATGCCGGGCAAGCAGATGGCCATCGACGCCGATCTGAACGCCGGTCTGCTCAGCCACGAGGATGCGCGGAAGCGCCGCGAGGATATTGCGCGGGAATCGGACTTCTACGGCGCCATGGACGGTGCTTCGAAGTTCGTTCGCGGTGATGCGGTGGCGGGGCTCCTCATCACGGTCATCAACATTATTGGCGGCCTGATTGTGGGGACGGCGCAGCACAGCCTCGCGATTGGCGCGGCGGCCGAGCAATACACCTTGCTGGCCATAGGCGATGGCCTTGCCGCCCAGATCCCGTCGCTTCTTCTCTCCACGGCGACGGCCATTATCGTCACCCGCGTGTCCTCCAGCGAGGACATGGGGGAGCAGGTTTCCAGCCAGCTTTTCGCCAGCCCTAAAACCCTTGCGGTAACGGCGGGGGTGATCGGCGGCCTAGGTCTCGTGCCCGGCATGCCTAACCTGGTGTTCCTGGGTCTTGCGGCACCTCTGGGCTATTTCGCCTGGCGGCGCCGCCAGGAAGTTGACGTGGAGCTCCTTCCCGCCGGGGCCACGGGGGCAAGACCTGCGAGCTCGGGGGCTCAGCGAAGCCCTTCCCGAGGGGACACCATCACCCCCGACGGAAAGCTGGCGCTCCCCGATGGGCGGGGCGAGGCCGGCCAGAGTCCGGAGCTCAGCTGGAACGATCTTGAATCGGTGGATGTGCTCAGCCTTGAAGTGGGCTATCGCCTCATTCCTCTGGTAGAGCGCAGCCAGGGCGGTGAGCTGGCCTCCCAGATTAAGGGCGTGCGCAAAAAGCTCTCCACGGAGCTGGGCTTCCTCGTCCAGCCTGTCCACATCCGGGACAACTTGGAGCTGGGCCCCACTAACTACCGCATCATGATTAACAGCGTGCCCATGGCCACGGGGGAAGTGCAGCCGGATCGCGACCTCGCGATTAACCCGGGTCAGGTGTTCGGTGCCCTTGAAGGCATCCCGGGGAAGGATCCGTCCTTTGGCCTCGAAGCGGTGTGGATTGAGGCTAACCAGCGTGACGAGGCGCAGGGCCTCGGCTACACCGTTGTGGACACGGGTACGGTGATCGCCACCCATCTAGCGACCGTCGTTCAGAAATACGCCCACGAAATCTTCGCCTTTGAGGACGCTCAGGCGCTCTTCGATCAGCTAAAGGCCACGGCGCCGAAGCTCGTGGAGGAGCTCACGCCGAAAACCCTCTCCATGGCCGTGCTCACCCGGGTCTTTCAGAACCTTTTGGCCGAGCACGTCCCGCTGCGCGATCTGCGCACCATTGCCAACACGCTGCTTGAGCATGGCGCGGTTCAGCAAGATCCAGACAGTCTGACTGCTGCCGTGCGGGGCGCCCTCGCTCGTCAGCTCGGTCACGTCATCAATGGTGACGCCGCCACCCTGCCGCTGATCACCCTAGCCCCCGCTCTTGAACACATGCTGCAGCCCGCGGTGGCGGGGCAGAACGCCGGGGCCATGCCCATCGAACCGAATCTCGCAGAGCAGGTGCAAAGCGAGCTCCTAGAGCTCGCCAAGCGCTTGGAAGAAGACGGCCAGCCCGTGGTTCTGGTGGTTCCTCCGACCCTTCGGATGTGGATTGCTCGCTGGCTGCGCCCGGCTATCGAACGGCTTCACGTGCTCTCGTTCAACGAGATTCCTGACAACAAGCAGCTTGAGATCGTTGCCACCTTAGGGGACGGCGCGGCTTCCGCGGCGACCTAAGCGGCTCACCCATAGGAGTGTAGGGGTATGAAAGTAAAGCGAATCCATGCCGAAGACATGCGCCAGGCCATCCGCAAGGTCCGGGAGGAGCAGGGCCCGGATGCGGTCATTCTGTCCACCAAGAAGACCGCTACCGGGGTGGAGGTGCTGGCTGCCCTCGATGCCAAGGCCGACGAGCTTCGCAACCAGCACACCACGCGCACCGTAAGCGCTGCGCCCCGGACGCCAACGCGGGATAGGGGCCTAAGAGCCACCAATGATGGGGACCTCGAGGCTGGCTTTGAGCGTCTGGCAGCGCGGCTGAAGCAGCAGGCAAGTGCTGGCGCTTCTAAGAACGCCGACCGCAGCGATGCCCCCGCGCAGGCAGAACCTCGGGCCTCGGAGAAGGTCCCGGAAACCTTAGGCCGGCACGGTGCATCTGTGCCCTTTCGTCGGGTAACGGATCGTCGGCCGGAGGCGCCGACGATCGAGACCCTGGCCCAGGAAATGGTGAATCTGCGGACCTTGCTTGCGCGTGAGCTCGGCGCGCTGAATCGCTCAGAGTTCGCCCGCCAGGCCCCGGAGCGGGCGGCCTTGATCGAACGCCTTGAGGCCATGGCGGTAGATCGCCCAGTTGCCCGACGCCTGGTGGAAGCCCTGCCCGAAAATTCTCAGGGCGAAGACGCTTTCAACGCCGTCCTTGGCCAGCTCGCCGATCGCATTCCCGTGGTGGAGCAAGACGTGCTTCGTCGCGGCGGAGCGCTTGCCCTCATGGGCCCCACGGGGGTGGGAAAAACGAGTTCGGCGCTCAAGATCGCTGCGGCCTTTAGCGCCCGCCATGGCCGCGCTTCCGTAGCGTTGATTGGCGCCGACCGGGATCGCCTCGGCATGGAGCGCGAGCTTCTCGATCGGGCGGCCCCGCTGGGCATCTACACCCTCGCGGTAAGCGGCCGGGAAGGGCTCCGGTCCGCCCTGGCGGACGTCGGTGATCGCCGCCTAGTCATTGTGGATACGGCCGGCCTTGGACACCGGGACCCGCGCCTTTCGGACCAAGCCCGATTCCTAACCGAGTTTCCCGAGCTCACCCCCTATCTGGTCCTCGCCGCGCCGGCCCAGCGCAGCACCTTGGAAGCGACCATTCGCCGCTACGGGGCCCTTCGCCCCCAGGGATGCATCCTGACCAAGCTCGACGAGACGGCCTCCCTGGGAGAAGCGCTTACGGCGCTCACCCACTGCGGACTTCCCTTGGCCTTCTGCACCGATGGCCAGGGCGCCAACCCGGAAGCGCTGCACACCCCCCGTCCTCGCGCGCTTGTTTCAAGAATGGCAGCGCTGGCGGACGAGTGGCGCGGTGACGTCGAGGCGGGCGCCGGCTCGACACCGCCTGCAGTAACGCCTGCTTTTATTGCCCCCCAACCTTTCACGCCGCAGGAGGTTCACTATGCCTAGTTCCGTCGCCGCCGTTACCGACGCGGTGCGCCCCGTACGAACGCTTGCCGTGTGTAGCGGGAAGGGCGGGGTGGGCAAAACGAGCGTGTCCGTGAACGTTTCCGTGGCGCTAGCTCGAGCTCAGCAGCGGGTCATGCTGCTTGATGCCGACCTGGCCATGGCCAATGCCGATCTCATGCTTGGGGTGAAAACCCAGGGCAACCTCTCCCACGTGCTCACGGGAGAAAAATCCCTGGGGGACATCATTTGCGAAACCCCCTCGGGGGTGAAGCTCGTACCCGCTTCCTCGGGGGTATCGCGCCTAGCCAACCTATCGCCCGCAGAAAATGCTGGCCTCATTCACGCCTTCAGTGAGCTCCAAGATCCCCTTGACGTGCTCGTCATTGACGTCGCCGCAGGGATTGCCGACAGCGTGGTGATGTTCACCCGGGCAGCGCAGGAGGTGCTGGTGGTGGTCTGTGATGAACCGGCCTCCCTCACCGATGCCTACGCCCTGATTAAGGTGCTCTCCCAGGAACAGCGCGTCACCCGCTTTAACGTCCTCTGCAATCAGGTGCCGAGCGCGGTGCGCGGAGAGGCCCTCTTCAAGAAGCTTCAGGGGGTTTGCGACCGTTTCCTCGACGTGCGCCTCACCCCTATCGGCAATGTGCCGGCCGATGACTATCTGCGTCGCGCGGTGCAAATGCAGCGTCCCGTGGTTGAAGCCTTTCCGTCTTCCCGCTCCGCGCGCGCTTTCCGTGAGATTGCCAATCGCTTGCTGAAGCTTCGCCCTGTGGACCAACCCTGGGGCGGTGTTGAGTTCTTCCTCGAACGCCTGGTAGGAGGGAGCTAGGGCTATGGCTGCCGATCGAGAAATAGACCGCTATCGAAGCCTGGCCGCCGCGCAGCGCCAGCAGCAGGAATCGGATTTGGTGCGTCAGTATGCGCCCCTGGTCAAGCGGATTGCTCATCACCTCTCGCACCGATTGCCGTCTACCGTCGAGTTTGACGACTTGCTGCAGGCGGGAACGCTCGGGCTCTTGGAGGCCGCACGGAAATATAACCCTGCGGAAGGGGCATCCTTCGAGACCTTTGCAGGCATTCGGATTCGCGGCGCCATGATCGATGAGGTGCGACCGATGGATTGGACGCCCCGGTCCGTTCATCGAAAAAGTCGCGAGTTTTCTGAAGCCGTGCGGGCGCTGGAGCATCGCTTAGGTCGCACCCCAAGAGACCAGGAAGTGATGGCTGAGCTGGGCTTAGATGCTCAGCGCTATCACGACGCGCTTCGCGATACGGCCAGCACCAAACTGGTGAGCTACGAAGCGATTTGTCCTCCGGGGGAGGCCCATCAGGCAACGGCGTCCGATGCCGACTCGCCAGAGCGGACGGCCCATCGCCAGGCGTTTAGGAAGGCCTTAGCGAAGGCCATCAAAAAGCTCGGGCGCCGGGATCAACACATCCTATCGATGTACTACGACGACGAGCTGAACTTTCGTGAAATCGCTGCGGTGCTTTCCGTTTCCGAAGCGCGGGTTTGCCAGCTGCACGCCAAGGCCATGCTCGCCCTTCGCCGTTCCTTGCAGAGCTGGGTCGATGAGAATCCAGCGGAGCTCGCGGTACTGAGGGAGGACGACGCCTAATGAAGCGGGATCAGGAAATGCGGGTCCTCGTAGTGGATGACTTCGCCACCATGCGCCGAGTGGTTCGAAGCCTGCTGACCGAGCTTGGGTACAAAGCCTTTCGGGAAGCGGAGGACGGCGCTCAAGCCATTGCCTCCCTTGAACAGCACGACTGCGATCTGGTCGTGCTCGATTGGAATATGCCGGGGACCCCAGGGATTGAAGTTCTCCGATGGATTCGAGGGCACGAAAGCAAACGCACCTTACCCGTACTGATGGTGACCGCTGAGGCGACTCGCGAACAGATTTTGGAGGCCGCGGAGCTTGGGGTGAATGCCTACATCCTGAAGCCCTTTACTGCGGGCACGCTGAAGAAAAAGTTGGATTACATATTTTCGAGGAGTGCGGCATGAGACTGGAGCCGGAGGTTCGAAAGCGGTACGTCCAGTGGGCTCAGGGCTTGATTGCGGCCCTGGAGGCGGAGGATGAGACGCGCACAGAGCAAATGTTTACCCGCCTGGGGAAGGCGAGCGCGTGGTCCCTGGGGCATGCCGTGGACCGGTACATTCGGGCGGCATCGGAGGCGATCAATAAGTTCAGCTCGGCGCTGGCGGTGCTACAGGAGACGCGCCCCGTAGTCGGAGCCACGGCTCCTCGGGAGCTGGACGCGTTGGTGCTGCTTTCAGAGGATTCCGTTCATCGCACCTTAGATGCGGTGGAGCGGGCCTTCGGAGAGCTCGACCAGCTCCGCGATCACCTTCCACCGCAGGCTCAGGAGCTGCAGCGGGGTATCGACCGCACGCGCCTTGCGCTGCGGGAAGTGCTTGTTACCCAAAGCTTTCAGGACCAGCTTGGGCAGCTCCTTGGTCGCTGTGTTCACCTCGTGGATACCTTCGCGGCCCAATTGGATGTGCTTCTTCATTTTACCGGGGAGCCCTCGAGTCCCGAGGTCCAATTGCTTTCTCAGTTGGGGGAGCCCGCCCGGCAACGGGTGTCTCAGGACGAAGTGGATGCCCTCCTGCGCTGGCGCGATGATTTGTCCCATGGTTCCTGATGCGGCCCTGAGGGCTGCCTACGGGGAAGATGCCCGGCGGACCTGTGCGGCAGTGCGGGAGCAGCTGGAGGTCCAGCTTTTGAACCCGGAGCGGGGCCGAAAGGCCCTCGAACTCACCCTTCATGGGTTGAAGGGGGCGGCGGCGGCCCTTGAGGTAGGCGAAGGCGGGGCGCTGTGCCACGCGCTCGAGGAGCTGCTGCGAACCCCTCCGGATTGGGTTCCTTTTCCCGCCCTGTTGCCGGCCCTCCTTCAGGGGGTGGCGGAGCTTGAACAGCAGGCTTGGGCCTTTGCGGCCGCAGAGCCCGTTCCGCCGGTGTCGTCGTTACAAAAGAGCTTAATGAATCAGGCCCTCGGGGAGGGACCCTTTCCCCCTGGCGCGGCGCGCTGGCCCGAGGCCCTGGTGGAGTCGGTAGACGACGACCTTGAAGCGCTCTTTGAAGCCCATCAGAACGCCCCGCCCGTGCCTTCCGAGGCGACCGACTCCCTCAGCGTTCTTGAACCCTACCTCCGCCGGCAAGTCGAGGCCGTTGGGGAAGAGCTCGGGAAGGCGGTGGCGTTTGAGGCCGCCCTGCCGGCGCTCGAGCTCCCCAAGGCGCGCCTGAGTGACCTACGTACCCTCCTGGGGCATCTGCTTCGAAATGCCTTGGATCATGGCCTTGAACCTCCCGAGGTCCGTCACCTTGCGGGCAAGGCGGCGCAGGGTCTGGTGCGCCTAGAGGGCGAAGGGGGGGGCTCCTGGCTAACCCTGACCCTTTTGGATGATGGAGGCGGAATCGATGGGGAAACCCTTTCCGCGAAGGCTAAGGCTGCGGGGCTGGTCACCTCTGAGGCGACGCTTTCGCTTCTTGATCTTCTGTGTCTGGAAGGGGCAAGCGTTCAGGATCATGCCTCCCTGCACTCCGGTCGGGGCGTCGGCCTCGCCGCCGTGCGGCAGGCCGTGGAAGGCTGGGGCGGTGCGCTGCACGTGACGACCGAAGCCGGCCAGGGTACGGCGTTCCGCCTCACCGTGCCCCTGGGCAGCTAAACGGTGGATTGGCGCGTTCCTGCCAGCCTCGCCCTGGGGGCGGCGGCGCTGCTCGGCAGCGCGGCCCTGGAGGGCGCCAGCCTTCCCTTTCTGTTGGCGGCGCCCACGGCGGCGCTGGTGCTGGGGGGAACGGCGGCAGCAAGTTTGCTCCATAGCCCTCCGGGGCTTTGGGGCGGAGCGCTTCGCTGCGCCCTAAATGTATTACGGAGCGCCCGCCCGGTCCCCGATCGGCGCCGGGATTTTGTGCGCTGGACCACGCTCGCGCGGCGCCAGGGCCTATTGGCACTGGAGCGCACCGCGGACCGGGAAGCCGAGCCGCTGCTGCGGCAAGGACTTCGAAATCTAGCCGATGGCGGTGGGTTTCAGCGTCTCCACGAGGGCTTGGAAGCCCTGGCGGAAACGGAGGTCCAACCCCTGGAAGAGGCGGCGGAGCTCTTTGAAGCCGCAGGCGGCTACGCGCCCATCATGGGCGTGGTGGGTGCCGTCCTTGGGCTGATCCAGGCCCTTCAGCAGCTTGAGGATCCTCAGGCCATGGGCCCGGGGGTAGCCTCGGCTTTCCTTGCGACGCTCTATGGCCTTGCCCTCGCCAATCTGGTGCTGCTGCCCTTGGCAGGGCGCCTCCGCCTCGTGGCGGGGCAGCGGCGCGCCGTGCTCAGCACCTACATCGATGGGCTTATGGCAATCTCCCGCCGAGAGCATCCCCGTCGCCTCGGGGAGCGGCTGGGCGTTTCGCTATGAAGCGTCGGGCCGCCCCGGGTGCGAGTGGCGGACGGGATCGCTGGCTGATTTCCTTTGCGGACCTCATGACCCTGCTCTTTGCTTTCATGCTGGTCTTGTACGTCTCCACCGCCTTCGATGCGCGGCAGCAGGAAACGCTTCAGAGCGCGCTGCGTAGCAGCTTCGGCGGAAAACCCAAGGCCCCCTCGGTACTGGATACCCTCGCGGAGCGCCTAGATGAGGAGCTCGCTCGCCTTTTGCTGCTCGAGGTGCTGACGGTGGAGCGGGACCCGGGCGCGCTGCGCATTGTCATTCACAGCCCCATGCTCTTTGCCTCGGGTTCGGAGCAGATCAAC
>JAYOYG010000027.1:8777-26133 GCA_038153445.1 Pseudomonadales bacterium | reverse complement strand
TCGACCGGCAATTGCTGGTCATTCTTCAGGAATCGATCAAAACGGAGATGGGCCTATCCGATAGTCAGCTGGGGCTGCTGTCGGGCTTCTCCTTCGCCATTTTCTACGTGAGCTTCGGCATTCCCATCGCCCGCCTCGCAGACCAAGGCACGCGGCGCTCCATTGTCGCCATGGCCCTGGCGGTCTGGAGCGGCATGACGGCCCTAAGCGGCCTGGCCCAAAACTATATCCAGCTCCTGCTGGCGCGCATTGGCGTCGCCGTCGGGGAGGCGGGGGGCAGCCCCCCGGCCCATGCCATTATCTCCGATATTTTCGAAGGGGAGCGGCGCGCCACGGCTCTGGCCATCTACTCCATGGGCATCAACATTGGCGTGCTTTTAGGGTTTCTCCTCGGCGGCTGGATCAACGAGTTCTATGGCTGGCGCACGGCCTTCATCGTTGTCGGCCTCCCCGGGGTGGCCCTGGCGGTCATCCTGCGCCTCGTGGTGGCCGAACCCGTGCGCGGCCTTGCCGAAGGAAAGCAGGGGAGCGATGCGGCCCCGCCGCCCTTCAAGGACACGCTGGCTTTGCTTTGGTCTAGGCCCTCCTTTCGCCACCTCTCCATCGCCTGCGGCCTTCACGCCTTTATTACCTACGGCGCGGGAAACTTCCTCCCGTCCCTGTTCCTGCGCTTGCATGAAATCAGCACCGGGGAACTCGGCACCTGGCTTGCCCTGGCATCCGTGTCCGGCGGTGCAGGCACCTTTCTGGGGGGCTACCTCTCGGACAAGCTCGCCGTGCGGGATCAGCGCTGGTATCAGTGGGTACCCGCGGCGACGACCATCGTCACCATCCCCTTTACCCTGTTCATCTACACCACGGACCAAACCTATCTCGCTCTGGCCCTGAACTTCGTCCCGGCGATCTTCTTCGCCGCCTACCTCGCGCCCAACATCGCCGTCACCCACTCCCTCGTGGGCCTGCGCATGCGCGCCCTGTCTTCCGCGATCCTGTTCTTCGTACTAAACCTTGTGGGCCTTGGGGGCGGTCCGCTGTTCATTGGCTGGGTGAGCGATCTCCTCGAGCCCCACTTCGGTCTCGAATCCATTCGCTATGCGATGGTGTATGTCATTCCCGTGGTCTCCGTGTGGAGCACGGTGCACTACCTGATTGCGGCGAAGCACGTCCGGGAAGATCTCGCTCGGGCCCCCGCCTAGGGGGGCCCGCCTAGGGGGTGCCAAAGCGAAGATGCTGGCCGCAGCACCAGCCCGACGCCCAGGCCCATTGGAAGTTGTAGCCCCCGAGCCAGCCGGTGACGTCGAGGGCCTCGCCGACGAGGTAGAGGCCCGGAAACTTCTTGGTCTCGAAGGTTTTGGAGGAGACCTCCTCCGTGGCAACGCCCCCAAGGGTGACTTCCGCCGTGCGATAGCCCTCGGTGCCGTTCGGGTAGGCGCGCCAGGCGCGAAGACGCTCGGCGAGCCGCTCCAGCGTCTCATCGGAAACGTTAGCCAGCTGCGCATCGGCAAAGTCCGCCATGACCAGCACCTCCACGAGGCGCGCGGGCAAGGCGTTTTTCAGTAGGGTCGACAGCTGCTGACGCGGAAATCGCTGCTGCCCGTCCTTAAGCCAGCCCAGGGCGTCTTGATCGGGAAGCAGGTTGATCTCCACCGCCTCCCCTTCCCGCCAGTAGGAGGACGCCTGAAGCACCGCAGGGCCGCTGAGCCCTCGGTGGGTGAACAGGAGATGCTCTCGAAAGGACGCCCCACCCGCAGACACCAGCGCGTCGACCGCAACCCCCGCCAGCGGTTCGAAGCGCGCTTTGTCCTCCCTGCGCCAGGTTAGCGGGACCAGGCCCGCTCGCGGCGCCACCCGCCCAAGGCCATGGCGCTCTGCTTCCCGGAGGGCCAGATCGCTGGCGATTTTCGGCAAGGAAAGGCCTCCCGTGGCCAGCACCACCTGCGGTGCTGAGAAGCTGCCTCCGGCGGTTTCAATCCGGTAGCCGCCCTCGGCGAGGGGATGAATCGCCGTCACCTTTTCACGCAGCCGAATATCCACTCCGCCGGCCTCGCAGTGGGCGAGGAGCATGGCCACGATGTCCTTCGCGCTGTGATCACAAAACAGCTGGCCGAGGGTCTTCTCGTGATAGGCAATGCCCGCAACCTCCACCATCTCGATGAAGTCTTCCGGCGTGAAGCGCTTTAAGGCGGAAATGCAAAAGTGGGCATTCTCCGAAAGGAAGTGCTCCCGCGGATCTACCCGGCGATTGGTGAAATTGCAGCGCCCGCCCCCGGAGACGAGGATCTTCAGGCCCACCTTGGGGCCCATCTCGAGCACGCGTACGGAGAGCCCACGATAGGCCGCACTGATCGCGCAGAGCAGGCCGCTCGCGCCACCGCCCACCACCAGGACGTCCGGGGTGTCCGCCATGAAAGGCCCCTTCTAAAGGAAAGGTCGAAGTATACCGGCTGAGGGAAGGCACGCGGCGGCCGGCCGCTGCTACACTCGCGTTTTTCCCGTGCCCCCGATCGGAAAAGGAGTTTCCCATGCGACACATTGCCGCCCTGCTCACCCTCATCGCGGGCCTTGCCGCCTGCGGCGAAACCCCGCCCTCAGCACCCCCGGTCGATGCCGACGCCAACGCAGAAGCGCTCTCCGCCTGGTTCGAGGCGAAGTACGAGGAGCAGCTTGAGCGCAGCCCCATCTCCCTGACCTTCCTGGGGCGGAAGGATCGGCAGGGGGAAATCGATGATCTGTCCCTCGCCGCGGAGGAAGCAGAACTGGCCTGGCTTGCGGGAACGGTGGAGGACCTCAAGGCCAACTTCGACTACGACACCCTGCCCCAGCCCTTGAAGGATTCCTGGGACCTATGGGTCTATCAATCCGAGCGGGCGCAGGAGGGTGCCGCTTTCCGCCTGGCGGACTATCAGTTCGATCAAATGAACGGGGTCCAGTCCTTCCTGCCCACCCTGCTCATCAGCTTTCACACGGTGGCGAGCCCCCTGGATCTTGAGGGGCTGATCGCCCGCTATCGGGAAGGGGGGCGAGCGCTGAATCAGATGATCGACCGCGCCGAGGCTGCCGCGGCTCAGGGCCTTGAAACCCCCGCCTTTGCCCTTGAGGGGGTTATGGAGCAGGCGGAAAAGGTCGTCACCGGCGCCCCCTTCACGGACGGCGAGGCCTCGGATCTGTGGGCGGACTTTGAAAGCGAAGTGGCAACGCTCCTTAAGGACGAGCAGATCTCTGAAGAGGACGCCCGCCGCTATCGGCAGGAGGCCCGCCTCGCGCTGACCGAGGGGCTTGCCCCGGCCTACGCGCGCCTCTTGGCCTGGGCCCAAAGCGAACTGCCGGAAGACGAGGACCCGATCACCGGCCTTTCGAACCGCAACGACGACGGCGCCTACTACAACTATCTGCTGCGCCGGCAAACCACCACAAATCTCACCGCCGATGAAATCCACGAAATTGGCCTTGCCGAGGTCGCCCGGCTCCGGGGGGAAATGGAAATCATCAAGGAAAAAGTGGGCTTTGAGGGGGGTCTGCGGGCCTTCTTTGACATGCTCCGGGGCGCGACCGGGGATGAGCGCTTCTACTTCCCCAATACGGATGAAGGACGCCAGGCCTACCTGGACGAAGCCACCGCGGCCATCGAGCGCATCAAGGCTCGGCTCCCGGACTACTTCGGGATCCTGCCCAAGGCGGACCTCGTGGTGCGCCGGGTCGAGCCCTTCCGGGAGCAAGATGGCGCCGCCCAGCACTACTACCCCGCGGCCCTGGATGGCTCCCGCCCGGGCATCTACTACGCCCACCTGTCGGACATGAACGCCATGCCCAAACACGAGCTGGAGGTGATCGCCTACCACGAGGGGCTGCCGGGCCATCACATGCAGATTGCCATCGCCCAGGAGCTCGAGGGCATTCCCACCTTCCGGACCCAGACCAACTTCAACGCCTATGCGGAAGGCTGGGGCCTCTACGCCGAGTGGCTCGCCACGGAAATCGACGGCACCTACGTGGACCCCTACTCGGAGTTCGGGCGCCTGGGCTCGGAGATGTGGCGCGCCATCCGCCTCGTAGTGGACACCGGGCTCCACGCCAAGGGCTGGACCGAGGAGGAAGCCAACGCCTACTTCCTCGACAACGGTCCGATCACGGAAGCGCAGGCTCGCTCCGAGGTGCGGCGCTATATCGTCATGCCGGGGCAAGCCACGGGCTACAAGATCGGCATGCTGCGCATCCAAGCCCTCCGCCGGAAAGCTGAGGACGCTCTTGGGGAGGCCTTCGATATTCGAGCCTTCCACGACACCATCCTCGGCGGCGGCGCCATGCCCCTCACGCTGCTCGAAGCGCGGGTGGATCGGTGGATCGCCGAAGTCCAAGGCAGCGATGCCTAAGGGGGGATCGCCCCCCTTCGAGGACACCCTTGCCGACCTCACCCGGTCGGACTTCGACCGGGTGAACCTGGTCGGCAGCAGCGGCAGCGGGAAATCGACCCTGGGCCGAGCCCTGGCCCAGGCCCTCGGCCAGCCCGTGGTGGAAATTGATGATCTCTTCTGGGGTCCAAACTGGACCCCCACCCCCGACGAAACCTTTCTGCCGCGCCTGTCCGCGGCCCTTGCCGAACCTCGCTGGGTTCTCGATGGAAACTACGACCGCACCCGGGCCCTGAAATGGGCCCGGACCACCCTCGTGGTTTGGATCGATCCCCCCTACCCCCGCGTGCTCTGGCAGGTCTTCCTCCGGACCTTAAAGCGCAGCTTGGGGAACGTGCAGCTCTGGCGCCATGGGAACCGGGAGTCGCTGCGTCGCGCCTTTCTGTCGAAAGACTCAATTTTGCTGTGGTCCTTCCAGAATCTTCGGCGGATTCGGCGGCGCTACGGGGAGGCGATGGGCGAGCTAACCCAGGACCCCGAGGGGCCGCGCTGGCTACGCCTTCGATCCCGGGCGGAAGGGCGCGCCCTCCTCGCCCGGGCGCGGGGCCTTAGCGCCCCGTAAACACGGGCACGCGTTTCTCTACGAAGGCCGCCGCTGCGTTCCGGTGATCCTCCGTGAGCCCCGTATGCACATGATGGGTAGCCTCAAGATCCATGCAGCTCAGGGCATCGGCGCCCTCGGCCGCACGATTGAGATTCTCCTTCATGTAGCGGTAGGCCGCCGGGGGACCGGCGGCGAGGCGCCGCGCCAGCGCCAAGGTCTCTTCCTCCAGGGCCTCTGCCGGCACCACTGCGTTGGCGAGGCCCAGCCGGAGGCATTCCTGCGCATCGAGGCGATCGGAAAGATAGTAGATCTCCCGCGCCTTCCCACTGCCCACGAGCTGGGTCAGGAAGAAGGTCCCGCCGTAATCGCCGCTAAAGCCCACCTTGGCGAAGGCCGAGGTGATGAAGGCGTTCTCCGCCATAATGCGGAGGTCCGCAGCCAGAGCCAGGGACATGCCCGCCCCCGCCGCGGCGCCAGGCAAGCTAGCAATGACGGGCTTCGGCATGAGGTACATGCGCCCCGCCGTGGCCCGCTGGTTCAGGCGCTGAGCGTGGATGCGCTCATCCAGGGTCGCTTCCGCCGCCGCCGTGGAGCCCCCATCGCCGCTGCCCGCCATGCCCTTCACATCGCCGCCAGCGCAAAAGGCCCCCTCGGCGCCGGTGACGACGATGACGCGAACGCTCGCGCTCTCCTCGCCATAGGCCAGCATTTTGCCGAAGGCCTGATTCATCGGGCCTGACATGGCATTGCGGGCCTGGGGCCGGTTGAGGGTGATGTGAAGGATGCCCTCGCCCTCCCAGGCCTTGAGATCCTCCGTTCCCGTATCGAGCATGGTTTTGGTCATCGGCTTCGCCTCCCCGCGAAAATCCCTAGGATCTTGAGCCTACCCCGGCCCCAGGGAAGACACCACAGCCCTTGGAGCCCTGGCGCAGGACGCTTATGCTCTGGCCTCCACTTAACGCGTTGGGAGAGTCGCAGCATGTTCAGCCACATCATGGTGGGTGCAAACGATATCGAGGCATCGAAGAAGTTCTACGACGCCGTCCTAGGCGCCCTGGGCCATGCCCCGGGTACGCTTGATCCGAAGGGGCGCTGCTTTTACATGACGCCCACGGGCATTTTTTCCCTTTCCGTGCCCATCAACGGCGAGCCCGCCTGCGGTGCCAACGGCGGCACGGTCGGCTTTGCTGCCGCCAGCCCCGCAGAGGCTGACGCCTGGCACGCCGCAGGCCTCGCGAACGGCGGGACCGATTGCGAAGATCCCCCGGGGGAGCGGGAAGGCAGCGGCCTTTACCTCGCTTACCTCCGCGATCCCGCGGGCAACAAGATCTGCGCCTTGCATCGCCTCGGCGCCTAAGCTCCACCGCGCCCGGGGCCTCCCGGGCGCGTTTTCCTCTCTCTTCTAAACTCAGGAGCACTCCATGCTTCGTTGCTTTGCCGTGCTCACCGCCCTGCTGTGCCTTAGCACGCCGCTCCTTGCCTCCCCGCCCGGCGTGCTTTGGATGCAGCGCCTCGATCCGAGCGCCCTGCCGAAGGGGCTGGAAGCCCTACCTCGCTCCGAGCACAGCAGCGCCGCGGGCTACTGCTTACCCCTAAGCGGCGACCAGACCCTTGGCCAGCTGCTGCTCTGGGAGCGCTTTCCCGATCTAGCAGCAGCCCTTGCCACAGCACCGAATGCTCCTGCTCTCAACAACGCTCGCCTTCAGAGTGGCGCCTATACGGAGCTAGGAAGGGAGGGGCTCGCCAGTGCCACGGTGCGTGTTTGGCAGGTGCAGGTGCCCGTGGCGGATTACGCCCCGTTCCTTGAGGCCATTGCGGTGGTCGAAACGGCGCTTCGAAAGGACGGCCATGATTTCCGTGCCCTGGTGCTGTCCCCGGCGGGAACGGGCGTTCAGGACGCTGGAGGCCTTCAGCTCTGGGCCCTAAGCCCAAACGGCGCCGCCGCCGGGGCGGTGGTGGATGCCTACTACGCAGGCGCGCCCTGGGGACCGGCCTGGGATGCGGCCTATGGCTACTTCAAGGCCGTGGACAGCGATGCCTTCCTGCAGTGCCATCCCCTTCCGACCGATCCCGGCTAAAGCACCAGCTCGCCGCCCTGCACCACCTGGGTAACCGCATCGGCCGCCGCCAGCCCCGCAATCCGCTCTAGGGGGTTCACCGGGGTCAGCACCACATCCCCGGCCATTCCCGGCGCGAGGCGACCAATCGGCGCGTCCTTCAGAATCGCCCGGTTTACGTCGTAGAGGGATCGAAGAATGGCCTCCGGGCTCTGCACTGCCGCCCGGATGGCAAACTCCTGGCGCTGGAGGCGCTGCACCTCCCCAATGAGGTCCGTGCCGAAGCCCATGGTGACCCCGGCGCGATCAGCGATGGCGAGGGACTGCACCCCGGCATCCAGCACGGCGGCATTCTTTTGTTGATTGCGCTCTGGGAAACCGAGGCTCGGCCCCTCCTGGGCCATGGCCTGGTAGGTGACCAGCGTGGGCACAAGCCAAACGTCGTGTTCCGCCAGCAGCGCCGCCGTGGCTTCGTCAAGGAAGTTTCCATGCTCGATGCAGCGAACCCCATTGCGCACCGCCAGCTCGATGGCTTCCGGCGTGTAGGCATGGGCCGCCACATAGGTTTTTCGATTGCGCGCCTCCGCCACCGCCGCCTGGATCTCCTCCGCCGTGTACTGGGTGCAGTCGAGGGGATCCATGGGCGTGGCTACGCCGCCAGACACGTGAATTTTCAGGAATTCGGCGCCGGCGCGAAGCACGTGGCGCGCGGCCTTTCGCACCGCATCGGGCCCATCGGCCACAATGCCAAAGGCGCTGTGGCGCATCTGGCAGGCACAATCCGGCACCGCCAGCGTTCCCCCCTCCACATCCCCATGGCCTCCGGTTTGGGAAATCATGAGATTCGCCTGAACAATGCGCGGACCGCGCACCATCCCGCTGCTGATGGCACGCTTAAGCCCCACCACATCGCCGCCAAGATCGCGCACGGTGGTAAAGCCGCGGCGCACCGCGTCCTCTGCGAGCTTCGCCATGGCAATGCCGAACTGCACTTCGGTCCATTGCGACAGGCGCGCAAAGTTCAGGGTTGCAAGGCGGAAATGCACATGGGCGTCGATGAAGCCGGGCATGAGAAATTGCCCGTCGGCATCCACCACCGTATCCGCATCGGCGCGATAGGCGCTGTCCAGAATGACCCCATCCTCGATCACCAAGGCCTCGTTATCCACGAGGGTCAAGGTGTCCATATCCAGCCGGGTCCCGCCCCGGATGACCGTTCTTGCCATGTCGCTACGCTCCCCCAGGCGGCTGGGCGATGCCATGCCACGTCTTTTGTGGCACTTTGCCTGGGGCCTAGGGAAAGGAAAAGGGGGGCGCTATGCAGATCCAAGTTAACGGGAAGGCCTTGTTCTTTGATGTGGAAGGCGAGGGCTGGGCGCGGCGCAATGACACTATGGTGCAGAAACCCACCCTGATTCTCCTTCATGGCGCCCCGGGGAACTCGGATCACTCCGTCTTTAAGCCGGACTTTTCCGTGCTCGCCGATGCCATGCAGATCATCTATCTGGATTTAAGTGGCGCGGGACGCTCGGAAGATGAACCCGATGGGCACTTTTCTCTGGAGCGCTGGGCCGACGACCTCGTCGCCTTTTGCGAAACCCTCGGCATCGAAAAGCCCGTGGTGCTTGGCGTCTCCGGCGGCGGGTTTGTGGCCCAGTGCTACGGCGCCCGCCATCCCGACCATCCCGGGAAGCTCATCTTCGCCAGCACCCAGGCCTTCCTTGACGTGCCCCGATGCCTTGAGGAATTTGCGCGCCTCGGCGGACCAGACGCGGTCGATGCCGCTCGAGTTTTGCTGAGTGAACGGGTGGACGGGGAAAGCTCGGCCCGCTTCGCGGCCCTCTGCAACCCGCTCTATAACCCGACCCCCATGCCGCTGAAGCCGGCCTATATCTTCCGCCCGAAGCTTGCCATGGCCTTCCACGGCCTTGAGGGCCTTTGGCACACCATGGATCTCCGGGGGGAACTGGGGAGAATCACAGCACCCACGCTGGTGCTGGCCGGCGATGACGATCCCATCACGCCGCTGCAGGACAGTCGCGATATCGTTGAAGCCATGACGCCCGGGTTGGCCACCCTGGCCCACTTCGCCAACGCCGGTCACGGTCCCTGGCGCGATCAGCCGGAGGCGGTTTTTGCCCTGCTGCGGCGCTTCATCACCGAGGCCTAAAAGTAATTGACACGCATTAATCCCCTTTGGCAGTCTTAGGAGGCCTCTTAAAGGCGGCCTTGCGATGACCACTCGGGGGAGGGGGAACCGCACTATGGCAATGCCCCCGGCGCCCTCGGGCGCCGCTTTTTTTCCAAGCCCAACCCGCGACCTCGCCGAAGGACTGGCGAACCTGCGTACCCATGGGCTCACCATTTTTCCGGGCTTACTCGAAGGGCGCAGTCTTCAGCGCGCCCGTGATGCGCTCTATCGCGCTGCGGAAGAGGACGAGGCGCGGGGACGGCAACAGGCTTTCTCCCTCGACTATGCGCAGGACAGGAGCAACCGTCGGGTGTGGAACGTGCTCAGCCGCGATCCCATTTTCGAAGACCTGGCTTTCCACCCGGACGCCCTAGCCTACGTGAAGGGCGTGCTGGGCTGGCCCGCCCTGCTCGGTAACCTCTCTGCCAACATCACGGGGCCTGGCGGCGGCGAGATGGTGCTCCACGCCGATCAGATCTTTGTCCCTGAGCCCTGGGCCCCGGAGCCCCAGGGGCTGAACATTGCCTGGTGCCTTGATGACTTTCGGGAAAGCAATGGTGCCACCCGCTTCGTGCCCGGAAGCCACCGCTTAAACCGCCCGCCCCAGGACCAGGAGGGGGTAGAGGAGGCTAGGCCCCTAGAGGCCCCGGCGGGCTCGGCGGTGATCTTCGAGAGCCGGGTGTGGCACCAAACGGGAAACAACCGGACCGCCGACGAACACCGGGCCGGGGTCTTCGCCTGGTATACCAAGCCCATCTACCGGCCCCAGGAGAACTGGTTTCTCTCCCTGCGGCCGGAGGTTCGGGAATTCGCCTCGGAGGAGGCCCTGGTTCTTCTCGGCTATCGCACCGAGGGGCTCGGCCTAGTGCACGGCCGCTCCCCCGCCTAAACCCCGCTTCAGGAGTTCCTATGCTTCGCCGCCTTGCCCTGCCCGCACTCCTCGCCCTCGGGCTTCTCTCTGGCTGCGGCGGTGAGCCCGCCCCGGCAAAGACCTTCCTTGACGGCACGGTCACCAACAGCAGCGGCGCGCCGGAAGCGGGCGTCTGGGTCATTGCGGAAACCACGGAGCTGGCCACCCCCTTCCGGAAAATCGTAGTGACCGACGACGCCGGGCGCTTCCTCGTGCCCGAGCTGCCGGAGGCGAGCTACACGCTCTGGGTCCGGGGCTATGGCTTAAGAGACAGCGCCAAGCGCACCGTGCGCCTGGGCCAAAGCGTCGACCTAACGGTTAGCGCCGCAGCCTCGCCCCAGCAGGCGGCGCAGATTTATCCGGCGAATCACTGGCTTTCCCTGCTGAAGCCCCCGGCCCAGGCGGGCTGGGCCAGCACCTTTAAGCTCGGCTGCCAGCTGTGCCATCAGGTGGGCACGGCGCTCACCCGAAGCCTTGATCGCGACGGCTTCTCCGCCGGGCTGCTCAAGGCCACGCACATGAACGCCACCGCCGACTACCTTGGGCGCGAAGCGCTCATCGATGCCCTCAGCGCATGGTCCGAACACCTTCGCGATGGCGCCGTGCCCCCGGCACCGCCCCGGCCCCAGGGCCTGGAGCGCAATCTCGTGCTCACGCAGTGGGAGTGGGGGGACGGCTTTACCTATGCCCACGATGAGATCGCCACGGATAAGCGGGCGCCGACCCTAAACGGCCATGGCCCCATCTATGGGGTGGATTTGGCCAACGATCGCCTCCTCACCCTCGACCCTGTTGCCCACGCCGCCGGCGCCACCGCCGTTCCCACCCGCAGCGGCTTTGATACCCCCTGGTGCACCCAAAGCTATCAGGGGGCCATGCTCGGCACCGGTGATACGGTCATTCCCATGGGCTTTGGCTCCCTGGGATGCACGATGAGCCCCGGGGTTTCCGCTCATGAGGGTCGATATCACAACCCCGCGAACCCCCATAACCCCATGATGGATGGGCAAGGGCGGGTGTGGATGACCACGCAGATCCGCCGGGAATGGGATGAGGATCTGCCCGCCTTCTGCGAGAAGGGAGAAGGCATTGCCGGGCGCTATCACCATCGCCAGCTCGGGGTATTTGATCCTCAGTCGAAGGAAACCACCCTTATCGATACCTGCTACGGCACGCACCACCTTCAGTTCGATGACAAGGGCGTGCTCTGGCTCAGCGGCGATGTCTTTGTGATCGGCTGGTTCGATCCCGCGAAGTTCGACCCGGCCCGCCCCGACTCGGAAGGAGAGGCCCAGGGCTGGGCCGTGCCCAAGATCGATACCACGGGGGACGGCGAGGCCGACGAAACCCTCGTGGGCTTCAACTACGGCATCATCCCCAATCCCGTGGACGGATCGGTATGGACGGCTCAGCCTGGAGCGAGCCCCGGCGACGCCCTCGATTACCCCGGTCGCCTGGTGCGCTTTGATCCCGCCACCGGGGGCTTCGAAGCCTACCACCCGCCCTTCCCCGGCGCCGGCCCCCGGGGCGTGGACGTCGACCGCAACGGCATTCTTTGGGTCGCCCTCGGCGGCAGCGGTCACCTGGGCCGCTTTGATCGCAGCCAGTGCGCCCAAACCTGGGGTCCGGGAGATCAGTGCCCGGAAGGCTGGACCCTCTACCAAAGCCCGGGGCCGAGCTTTGGCACCGATGGCGTCCTCGGCGCGGACTTCCACTACTACCTCTTCGTCGATCAGTTCGACACCCTGGGGCTCGGGGCCGATACGGTCATTCTGAACGGCACGGGCTCCGACGCCTTGCTGGCCTTCGACCAGGCCACGGAGCGCTTCACCGTGCTGCGTATCCCCTACCCCTTAAACACCTTCACCCGGGGCCTCGATGGGCGCATCGACGATCCGGACGCAGGGTGGAAGGGCCGGGGCCTGTGGTTTACCAATGGCACCGATCCGGTCCTCCATTCCGAGGTGCCCCGATCCTACGTGGGGAAGGTCCAGCTCCGTCCCCACCCCTTGGCGCCCTAAGTCCATGAGCCGCCCCTCCGACCTCGCCGCCGCTCGGGAAGCCCTCCTCCATCAGGGGTGGGCCGTATTGAACGGTGTGCTCGATGAGGCCACCTGCACAGCGACCCTAGACTGCCTCTGGGCGGCGGCAGCGGCCTACGAGGCCCAGGGCCATAGCACCTTTATGCCCGTGCTCGATCCCAACGCGGCAAACGTACGGGTCTTCGATCTGCTAGCGCTGGATGAGTGCTTCCGGGACCTGATCCTTCAGCCCGACGCGATTAGCCTCGTGGAGGCCCTCCTTGGGCCAAATTTTCGCGTTTCCAACTTCACGGCCAACATTGCCCGCCCGGGCTCCGGTTCCATGGCCCTGCACTCGGATCAGGCCCTGGTGGTACCCGAACCCTGGCACGCGCCTTGGGCCCTCAACATCATTTGGTGCTTAACGGACGTCACCTTCCAAAACGGCGCGACGCTTTTCGTGCCCGGCAGCCACCGAGCCCAAACGCGGAACGACCTAGGTCCAAACCCTGAGGCACGGCTCGTGCCCTTCGAGGCCAAGGCCGGATCGATCATCGCCATGGACGGGCGGCTCTGGCACACCTCGGGGAAAAACATCACGGAGGGGGAAGATCGAGCCCTTCTTTTCGCCTATTACGTCCGGGACTTCCTCCGGGGCCAGGTGAACTTCAATGCACTCCTAGACCCCGCGCTTCAAGCCACCCTCGGCCCCGAGCTCCGGCAGCGTTTGGGGCTTCAGGCCGCTGAAAATCTAACCGCCGGGGCAGCGCTCCTGGGGAAGGCGCCCCGGGCCTAGGCAGCTAACGCCTTCCTGCTATGCTCAAGGGCATCACTGCCTGGCATGGGGAGGCCAACCGTGACCCACCACTCGCTCTTGCCCTGGGGGCGCTCTGCGCGCCCCGTTCTGATGATCGGCCTGCTGGCCAGCCTGCTTCTCGGCTTAGGCGCCTGCGCACCCGAGGCCCAAAAAACACCGGTCGATCTACTCCTCCTCAACGGCACCATCCTCCCTGGCGCTCCCGGGGCGCCGGAGGGCCGCGCCCTCGCCGTGAAGGACGGCCGCATTGTCGCCGTCGGGGGGCCCGAGCTTGCGGAGCGCTTTACGGGCACGGTGACCCGGGATCTTAAGGGACAGGCCGTGCTTCCGGGCTTTGACGATGTGCACAGCCATATTCATAGCTACGCGCGGCGCTACATCCCGCTTCAGAAGATCACCTCCATCGAGGATCTGAAGACCGCGGTGCGGGAGAAAGCCGAGGCCCTGGGATCCGGGGAGTGGGTGACGGGCTACGGCTGGTCCGAAGATGCGCTGGCAGAGGGTCGCAAGCCCCACCGGGACGATCTGGACGAGGCCGCCCCGGACAACCCCGTGCTCCTTACCCGGGCCGGCGGTCATAGCGCCGTGGCGAACAGCGCTGCCCTGGATTTTGGAGAGATCACCCTAGCCACGCCCCAGCCGGAGGGCGGCGTCATCGAACGGGGGGATGATGGGCGGCTAAACGGGATTATTCGGGAGCGCCAGGATCTTCTTGCCCAGTACATCCCGCCCCCCACCCACGAAGAGCTTAGGGAAAGCCTCACGGCGAGCCTTGAGGCCCTGTTGCCCCTCGGCATCACCGCGGTCACCCATGCTTCCGAGCGCCTAGAGCGCTGGCCCCTGTGGCGGGAGATCTATCAAGAGCGGGGGGCACGCCTCCCCCGGGCGCGGGTACAAATGCACTGGGAGGGGACCGAAGCCATGGCCCGCTTTGAGGCCAGCGCCCACGAGGGCCTGGATAGGGATCGTCTCTCCCTGGGGGCCATCAAGATCTTCGCCGACGGCGGCTTTACGGGCCCCGCG
This sequence comes from Pseudomonadales bacterium, assembly GCA_038153445.1. GTDB lineage: Bacteria > Pseudomonadota > Gammaproteobacteria > Pseudomonadales > Azotimanducaceae > Salivita. Next base: position 12,161 of record JAYOYG010000027.1, on the reverse strand, counting down.
GCCTTTACGAAGGCCCCCTATAGGGGGATGGATGACTACCGGGGCTACCTCAATATGCCGGAGGACGAGCTCCGCGCCCTCGTGGATGAGGTGCATCGCGCTGGCTGGCAGATGGGCATCCACGCCATCGGCGATGCGGCCATCGAGATCACCGCCGATGCCCTGGCGAAGGCCATTGAGGCGACGCCTCGGGAGGATCACCGCCACTATCTGAATCACTTCTCCATGCGCCCTTCCGACGAAACCATGGCGCAGATGGCCGCCCACGGCATTGCCATCTCCCAGCAGCCGAACTTCACCTACACCCTTGCGGGGCGCTACAGCACCTACCTCGACGGCTGGCGCCTCGCCCACAATAACCCGGTGAAGAGCCCCATCGATGCGGGGATCTTCGTCGCCCTGTCCTCGGACATTCTCCCCATCGGCCCCATGGTGGGCCTCTATGCCGCTGTGACGCGAAAGGGCATGGACGGCGTGGTGTACGGCGCTGACGAGGCCATCTCCCTAGAAGAGGCGCTCCATCGCTATAGCTACGGCGGCGCCTGGCTCGCCTTCCGGGAAGGGGACCGGGGTCAGCTCAAGCCAGGGCAGTTTGCGGACTTCATTGTGCTGAGTAGCGATCCCCGAACCCTGGATCCGGAAGCCCTTCTTACCCTGCCCGTGGAGGAAACCTGGGTTCAGGGTGAGCAGCTTTGGCAGCGCAGCCCGTGACGGACCGGGGCGCCCTGCCCCAAAGCCTCGGGCGCCGCGACGTCCTCACCCTCGCCTTTGGGGCCATGATTGGCTGGAGCTGGGTGGTGCTGTCCGGCACTTGGCTTGCCGAGGGCGGTCTCGGCGGGACCCTCCTCGCCTTCCTCCTCGGGGGCGTCATCATGCTGGTCATCGGTAGCGTCTACGCCGAACTGGCCTCCGCCCTCCCCTGGGTCGGTGGGGAACACGTCTATGCGCAGCGGGCCTTTGGGCCCGGCGCCGCCTTTCTGTGCGCCTGGGCCATTACGCTCGGCTATTTCTCCGTTAGCGCCTTCGAAGCCGTGGCCCTGCCCACGGTGCTCGAGACCTTGGTCCCCGGGCTCGACGCCTACCCCCTCTGGACCCTCGGAGGCTGGACCGTCACCGCGCCCTGGGCGGGGGTCGGCTGCGCCACAGCGCTCCTGCTCACGCTGCTCAATATGCGCGGCCTACGCTTCGCCGCGGTGATGCAAACCGTGCTCGTGCTGGCCATGGTGGGCGTGGGGCTGCTGCTCTTCTTCGGCGCCTTCGGCCGGGGTGCCTTTGAGAATTCCGGGCCCCTCTTCCCCAAGGGCCTTTCGGGCTTCAGCGCCGTGCTCATGATGGTGCCCTTTCTCTTCGTCGGCTTTGACGTCATTCCCCAGGCCGCGGAGGAGCTCCGCATTCCCCGGCGTAGCATCGGCGCCCTGCTCCTCACGGCGGTGGCCCTCGCGGCGCTTTGGTATGCGATGGTGGCCGCCAGCGTGGCCCTTGCCCTGCCCGTAGAGGGACGCGCAGCCGCGAGCCTGGCCACGGCAGACGCCATGAGCGCGCTCTGGGGGCCCGAGGCCCGGGCCCTTCTCGTCCTAGCGGGTCTTGGAGGGATTCTGAGTTCCTGGAACGCCTTCATGATCGGAGGCAGCCGGGCGATCTACGCCATGGCCCAGGCCGGCCAGCTCCCGGCGGTCTTCGCCCGACGCCATCCGCGCTACCAAACCCCCACTGCGGCCCTGGCCCTTCTTGGGGGCCTCTCCGCCTGCGCGCCCTTCTTTGGCCGGCCCGCCCTCGTCTGGCTGGTCGATGCGGGGGGTCTGGGAATCACCGTGGCCTATGCGTGGGTTGCGGCTGCTTTCCTCGCCCTACGGCGACGGGAGCCGGAACTGCCCCGCCCCTTCCGCCTTCCCGGAGGCCCGCTTCTTGGCTATGCAGCCCTAATTGCCTCTCTGGGCCTTTCCCTGCTCTATCTGCCCTTCGGGCCCGCGGCGCTCACCTGGCCTGCGGAGTGGGCGATCGTGCTGGGCTGGGCCGGCCTGGGGGCCGGCCTCTACGCCCTGGCGCGCCGACCTAGCTGAGGCGAATGGGGAGATCCCGCACTCGCTTCCCCGTGGCGGCGAAGATCGCATTGCCGATGGCCGGGGCCACGGCGATGAGCGGTGGCTCTCCCAAACCGCTGGGGAAGGCCGTGCTCTCGGCGAAGTGGATATCGAGCTCGGGGACATCCTTCATGCGCAGGGGCGTGTAGCGATCGAGGTTCCGGTCCCGCACCTGACCGGCTTCGAAGGCCGTGCCCTCATGGAGCGCAAGACTTAAGCCCCAAAGCATGGCCCCTTCCGCCTGCGCTCGAGCCCCACCGGGATCGATGACCGTGCCGACGTCAATGACCTGCCACAGCTTCTTCACGGACACGGCGTCGCCGGCAACGGCCACTTCCGCCACGCACGCGGTCCAGGTGGGCATGCCCCGCTCCTGGCCATGGGCGACGGCCACCCCAAGGCCCGAGCCCTTCGGCAGGGATCGGCCCCAACCGGAGCGCTCCCGCACCGTTTCCAGGACCGCCCGGAGACGGAGCGCGCCCCCCTCATTCGCAGGCCCATCGCCACCGTTGGGGCCAGCACCGTCCAGGCGCGCGAGGCGGAATTCGATGGGGTCTAGCCCCTGGGCATGAGCGAGTTCATCCATGAAGGATTCGACGCCCCAGCCAATCCACCCCGGACCCACGGCCCGGAGCCACCCCGGGAGAAAGGTTTTCTGCGCGAGGGGATTGTTGATGGCCCGAACCCGGTGTGCGGGCAAGGTGTACCAGTGGTCCGCGCCGCAGATGGAAAAGCCATCAAAGCGGCCGCTGTCCTTCAGCCCTGGGGCGAGGAAGCCCGGCGCCATGGACAGGGTGGGCCAGCCCGCGGCCACCCCATGATCAATGCCGAGCACCTCCCCCTCGGCGCCGAGCGCCGCATCGAAGCGGCAGACGCTCGGGGAGCGCACGCAGTCGAAGCGGCTGTCCTGGTCCCGATTCAGCACCAGCTTCACGGGACGCCCCAGGACCCGGGCCGCGAGGGCCGCGGGAATCATCTGATCGCCGAAGAGGCGACGCCCGTAGCCCCCGCCGAGGGCGTACTGGTGGAGCGTGATGTCCGTCTCCGCGAGCCCAAGGGCCTTGGAAAGCACGGGCAGAATCAAGGACTGCCACTGATTGCCCCCATGGATATGGCAGTGCCCGGCCTCATCGAAATGGGCGAGGGCGTTCTGGGGCTCGAGGGTGAAATGCAGCGCTGTTGAGGTGCGGTAGTGGGCCGATAGGGTCTTCGCGGCGCCCGCCAGTACGGTGTCGATTTCTCCGTGGTCCACCACCCGCACGCCCTCCGCGGGATCGTCCGCAAGGCGAGCGCCCTCCGCGAA
>JAYOYG010000027.1:0-8677 GCA_038153445.1 Pseudomonadales bacterium | reverse complement strand
GGGTAGCGTGGCATCTAAACCGTAAACCGCCTCCCCGGCGCTTTTTGCCGGAATATCCAGGGCCGCCACGGGTTTGCCCAAGAGCTGGCGCGCCTCCGGGGCCTTTAAGGGCAGCGCATCCAGCGCCTCCGCGGACAGGTCCGCCTCGGGTAAGCCGGCGGAGACCAGAGTGCCGAAGCTGACGCTTTTGCCCCCGGCGCTGACCTGGCCGTCGGCGACGGTGCAGGCCTCCACGGGAACCCCGAGGTGCGCCGCCCCCGCCGCTTGCAGAAGCTGGCGCCCGGCGGCGCCGGCCTGGGAAAGGGCCTTGAAAGAGGTATGCACGGACCAGGACCCGCCGGTGACCATGGCGCCCCACTTCGGGTGGCTATCCACGTGGGTGATGCGCACCAGGGACCAATCAGCGCCCAGCTCCTCGGCGACGATGCGCGCCAGCGCGGTCCCCACGTGCTGGCCCATTTCAGCCTTAGTGATAAAAATATGCGTAGCGCCCGTGCCATCAATCTCATACCAAAGGCTGGGGGCAAAGGTGGCGTCGGGGCGGCCCGCGGCCAGAGATTCCACGGCGCTCTTCGGGGCGCAGCCCGGAAGTGCTAGGCCGAGCCCCATGATGCAGCTGCCCCCCACGGCGCCGGCGAGGAAGCGCCGGCGGGAAAGATCGGGTTTCGCTAAACGGCTCATGCTTGCTCCTCCCCGTGACCCGCGGCGACCTTCACCGCCGCCTTGATGCGCCCGTAGGCCATGCAGCGGCACAGGTTGCCGTTCATGGCGTTGACGATCTCGTCATCGCTGGGGGAGGGATTGGCTTCCAGCAAGGCCGCCGCGGTCATGAGCTGCCCGGACTGGCAGTAGCCACATTGGGGCACCTGCTCCGACACCCAGGCGGCCTTCAGCGCGTCCCCTGCATCGGAAGCGAGCCCTTCAATGGTCGTGACCTTCCGCCCCGCCACCGCGCTAACGGGAAGGACGCAGGCCCGGGTGGGCGTGCCATCGAGATGCACGGTGCAGGCGCCGCACTGAGCGATGCCGCAGCCAAACTTCGTACCTTTCAGATCAAGTTCGTCCCGAAGCACCCATAGCAGGGGGGTATCGTCCGGGCTCGCCGACGACACCGGCGTTCCGTTGAGCGTAAATTCCGTCACGATGGTTCTCCTCTCCCAAGCAGGCCTTGAGTAAAGCAAGGGGGAAAGGGGCCTCGCAAGCCGGGGCAGGTGCCGCTCAGCCATTGCCAGGGCCTTAAGGGCCATGGTGGGATAGGCCTAAAGCGCAGAGGGGAGAAACGCATGTATCCAGGAGCCTACGCCCAGCAGCATCCCGATCGCCCCGCGGTGATCCTGGCGGAGACCGGCGCCCAGCTGACCTACGCGGAGTTTGAAGCCCGGGCCAACCGCCTGGCGCACTTCCTAGAAGCGCAAGGCCTCAAGCGGCTGGATCACTACGCGATCTTTATGGAGAACAATCTCCCCTACCTGGAAACCTGCGCGGCCGGGGAGCGCAGCGGCCTCTACTACACCTGCATCAACGCCTACCTGACCGGCAGCGAACTGGCCTACATTCTTCAGAACTCCGAATCCCGGGTGCTGATCACCTCCCGGGAAAAGCTTGCGGTGGCGCAGGAAGCCTTGGCGGCTTGCCCAGGCATCAAAACCGTACTGGTGGTCGACGGCGCAGGCGTCCTCCCCGACGAAGCGCGCTACCAGGACTACGAGCGCGCCCTCGCCGCCCTTCCGGAGGCGCCGCTCGCGGAGGAATGGCTCGGCACCTCCATGCTCTACTCCTCCGGGACCACCGGTCGGCCCAAGGGCATCATTCGCCCCCTGCCGGCCCAGGCTCCGGCAGACATGCTTCCGCTCTATTACTTTCTACGAGATCTTTGGCTTTACCGGGAGGACATGATCTACCTCTCCCCGGCGCCCCTCTACCACTCCGCCCCCCAGGCCGCCGTGGGGCTCACCCTACGCATCGGGGGCACGGTGATTGTCATGGCCAAGTTTGACCCGGAGCGCTACCTCGCCCTCATCGAGCACTACGCCGTCACCCATAGCCAGCTCGTACCGACCATGTTCAGCCGCCTCTTAAAGCTTCCCGAGGAAGCACGGCAGGCCCACAACCTAAAGAGCCTCGAGGTCGCCGTGCACGCCGCAGCGCCCTGCCCGGTCGCGGTGAAGCAGGCCATGATCGAATGGTGGGGACCGATCATTCATGAGTACTACGGCGCCACGGAAGGGCTCGGCTTCGCCGCCTGCAACAGTGAGGAATGGTTAGCCCACCCTGGCACGGTGGGAAAGATCGTTCTAGGAGAGCTGGCCGTGCTCGACGAGAACAACGAAGCGGTGCCGAACGGAACCTCAGGCACGCTCTGGTTTAAAACCGCGACGGAGTTCGCGTATCACAACGACCCGGAGAAAACCCGGGAAGCCACCTCCGCCGATGGCACCCATACCACGGTGGGAGATGTGGGCTACGTGGATGACGATGGCTTCCTGTACTTAACGGACCGGAAGACCTTCATGATCATCTCCGGAGGCGTGAACATTTACCCCCAGGAGTGCGAGGACCTCCTCATTTCCCACCCCTGGGTGGCGGACGCCGCCGTGTTCGGCGTACCCAACGTCGACCTAGGGGAAGAGGTCAAAGCGGTCGTGCAGCTTATGCCTGGCATCGAGGAAAGCGAGGCCACCACGGAAGGGCTACTCACCTATCTTCGGGAACACCTATCTCGTCAGAAGGTGCCGCGGTCCATCGACTACCGCGACGCCCTCCCCCGCCTCCCCACGGGCAAGCTCTACAAGCGCCTGCTCCGAGATGAGTACTGGGGGGACGGCCCCTCCAAGATCGTTTAAGACGTCAACCGAAGACCTAGGCAAAAGGCGTCCGGGACCCACCCGCAGGAAGGGAGCCCCGGACGAAGGGGACCGCCAGGGGGTCAATGCAGGACATAGGCTCGCACGGAAATGGTGTTGTCCCGGCCATCGAACTCGATCATGTCCAGATTCTGGGAGCCATCGGAGAGATTCACGACATTCGTCATGAAAATCCGAGCGCCTTCCCGACGCCAGGCACCGCGAAAGGTTCCCGACGCCATGGTGTCAGCATCAATAAATCCTCGACCGGCCCCGGAAACCGATCCCTGGGTCGCCGAACCATCTCGATGTAAATGGTAGGTGACATAGACCTTTCCGTAGGCCCCCATGGTCCCTTCCGCGGAGATGTGGGTTTGCTCCGCCCCGATGACCACAGACGTCACCGTCATGGTTGCCGGCGCTTGCCGGGGCACGAGGTTCAAAGCGCTCTGCTCTGCTAGGGCAAGCGCGGAAATAAGAAAAGCTAGGAGGGCAAGAGCCACGTTTTTCATGATTGGATCCTCAGCTAGCGCCGTTCCCCGGCACCACCTCAAGGTAAGGACCCACGGAAAAAAAGGGAGGAATAGGAGAAGATTTGTTCACGAGAAAAGATCAGCGGGGCCTTTCGTAAGCACCCCTTACGCCTTGACGGACCGAAAGTGCCCCGAGGGCGGAATTAGCTCGCGAGGGAATAGGCCTCCTCATTGTCGCCCTCCCCGAGGCGATCAAGAGTCTTCACGAGCGGCTTTAACAGCGCTTCGCTACTCGGATCAAGGGGAAGACCATCCAAGGAGGCGAGAACCATTCTCCCCGCGGAGGCTTCAGGAAAGTCGTCAACCCGTACCCTCGCCAGGCCGAATTTCCGCTGGAGCCTTTGCGGCAGCGCACATAGGGGAAGGAGGGAAAGCTGATCGGGCTGTCGCGCGAAGCAGATGAGATCCTCGATGCTGTCCGATACCAGATCGAAGGATGAGCGCGAGATCACTCCAGCATGCTTCTCCTCAGGGAGGCGCTCAAGAAGGAATTCGCCAAAGCCCCGCGGCAAGGGGGGAACGGCGAGGGGCGCGTTGCCCACCAGCGCATCGACCGTGTAGCGCCCCTTTGCGTACTGTGAATCCCAGACCGAAAAGAAACCCGCTGAGGGCGTGCCCTGCGCGTAAATTTCGACCAGGCCTTCGAGGTTCTCTGGCTCGGGCCCTAGCCACAGATTGAATTGGCCCTTTTTTAGAAGCGTCCTTGCCACGTCCCAGCTCGCGTAGCGCAGCTCAAGACCCACGGAGGGATTCGACTGCTTGAGAAGATGGCAAAAATTCGAGGGCAAAAACATCCGAAGCACGGGATCAATAGCAACAACGACTCGCCCGCTATCCACTTCGTTGATCGCGCGCAGGGAGGACTCAGCATCGGAGAATGCCGCCAAACTCTGCCGTGCCGCCTGTAAGAACACTCGCCCTGCCGGGGTCAGCAATAGGGTGCGGCCAAGGCGTTGAAAAAACAGCACACCATAGTGTTCTTCAAGACGCGTGAGGGTCTGGCTGAGCGCAGAGTGGGAAAGGCCCACCGCCTCCGCAGCGACGGTGAAGCTTCCATGTTCCGAGAGCGCAACGATCTGTTTGAACTGCGACAAGCTAAGCATGGCCCCTCCCCCGGGGTGCATGCATACCTTCGCGGCATGCTTTAACCCTATCTCCTATATCTTTTCCGACCATATCGTCAATTTATTGACGCGTCTATTGATTATTTTCATTAATTATTTATGACACATCAGCATCAGCTTATGCGCTTAGAAAGGGCCCCAGGGCCTACCCCGACTCTCCCCAAGCCCCCTGGAATTCAAAGCACACTGCAACCTCATCGCCAAGGACCCGAGCGTCGTGTCCTGGCGCAATGGCATAGGCATCGCCAGCCTGATAGACCTTCCGGGTACCATCTTCGTGGACGGCCTCTACGGCACCGGAAACGATCACGCCAAGGTGGCTGGCCTGACACTGATCCGTGCCGACCCCAGGGCGGACATCCGTGGCCCAGTGCCATCCTGGAGCCAGGGTCAAACGCATTACCCGATGCCCCCCGACCACAACGGCCTCTACCCGTGCGTTCGGCGGCGTGTTCACTTCACTACTTTTTGAAAAGCTTTCCACCTCAATGCTGCTGCTCATGGCTTAGCGCCTCCTTCCCCTCCCCCTAGGGAAGGGCCGTTACCGTGTAGACCTCTACCAGCCGGCCGATGGGCGCAGCGGAGAAGCGTTGAGAAAAGGCCTGGAAATCTGCGCTCGGCGCCTTGCGCTGGGCGGCGAAGGCGGCGTGGGATGGGTAGCTCATGACGTAGTGCACCCGATTCATCTGATCGACATTGATCGCGATGTCGACGCCAGCCGCTTCATGAATATCCCGAGCTTGCCGCGCGTCGCGAAGGAACGCGCTGACATTTCCATTGAGCGGTTCCCACAGATAGATCTGGGTGAAGCGCCCCGGGGCATCGGCGGATACCACCTCCTCCATGAAATAATTTTCCACCTGCTTAGCAGCGGGATCGGCAGCGGCCCGGCCCTGCCACTGGCGCCAGGCATCGCTCTTCGGAAGGTCCTCATTGAAGCGGGCCCAGCCATCCCAGTCCTCGAAGGTAATCACGTAATGAAGCCGACCCAAGGTATCAAGGTGCATGGCCACCGTAGCCCCCAGGGCCCGATGAATCTCCGCCGCCGCCTGGGCGGAGGCGAGCATCTGCGGAGCCTTCCCCGGAGCGGGGTCCCAAACGGCAACCCCTACGGGCTTCGCGATTGCCATGGCGCTGCCAAAGATCATCCAAAAAATGAGGAATGCTTTTTTCATTGTTCGATCTCCCTGTGGACCATTAGGGAGTAACTCGATAGGACGCTCTTCTCCAGCTATTTTCGCAAGACGTGCGGGATAGGGGGCCCTTTGTAATTGTCCCTTTCATTAAACGGCAGACGCGCTTACGCCGTCCCCGGCGGGCACCCCAACTGTGCGCTGAGCTGGTGAAGCGTCGCTTCCGCCCGGGCCCGAAGCCCGGCGTCCGTTGCGCTGCTCACGGGATGGGCAATCACCGCAAAGCCATAGGCGGCGTCCCCAAGGGCGCCCGCCATGGCCTCGGCCGCATCCACAAAGGCTTCCGTCATCACCCCCAGGGCCGGGGTACCCAGGCGCTCCGCGGCCATCGCGTCATGCAGACTGCACGACGAACAGCTGCCTCAGTCGCCCAGGCCCGTAATGGCGAAGGCCCAGTGCGCCGCTTCCTCCAGGATCTCCCCTTCCGCCGGGGCGCTGTAATTCCCTTTGGTGCGCCAACGCACCTCAGCGACCCCAAGGTGCTCCCGAAGCAAAGCTTCAAGATGGGTAAAAAAGCCCTTCGTGCCTTCCTTCCCGTTGGAAATAAACCCCACGGTGGCGCCCGCGAGGCTCGCCGGGCGAGGCGCCGGGGTGAAGGCCAGGGCCTCCGCCTCGTGGCTCGGATTCAAAAATCGTACGGTCATAGACCCTCCCTTCCTTAGCAATCGATGCATACGCCCACGGGGGCCGTTACCGCCCGGCTTTTATTACCAAGCCAGGGGGGGATCACCGCCCCAAAGCCCCCAGCCGGGCCCCCGGCCGCCAGCACCAGCACGTCCTCCGGGCGCTCAAAGGCCGGGTACTCCCAATCTCCCCGATCTCGAACCACGGCGCCCTTTCCCACTTCGCTCCATTCCCGCCGCTTAATGCGCGCGCGCTCAAAGACGAAGCGCTGCACGTCGGCCTTACTCCAGCCCGCTGCCTCGAGGTGCGTGCGGTGCTGCTTGGGAATGACGAGGAGATAGTTTCCGGGCCAAATGGAGTAGTGCCGCAGGTTCGCACGCACCTCCGCGGCGTAGGTTTCAAGGATCTCTTCTGGGGCCGTGGTCCACTCATTCATGATTTGCCGCGGCGCCATGGCTGCCATGACCGTCACCGCGGAGGCTTCCCGGGGAACGCCCCGCTGCTCCGCAAGGGTCTCCCAGCCCGTATGGTCCTCATCCTCGGCAAGGCACCAGCCGAGCTTTCCCGGATGGCCCAGGGTTGCCCGATCCGCCTCCCCGGGCCGGACGTCGAGCAGATTGATGAGCCCCAAGCGCAGGGCCCGACCAATGCAATTCAGGGCCCGGTCCCGGCCTCCCAAAGCGCTGAAGGTGCTTCCCGCACCCAGCTCGCGAATTTGAGGCCCGTGGAGAATGGCCAGCACGGCGCAGCCCCCGGTGCTTGAGGTCGCACCATGAAGCAAAAAGGGCGGCGACAGCATGGCATTCCAGGCCGTGACCACCGCGGGAAAGTGCTCCGGAGCACAACCTGCCATGACGGCATTGATCGCCACCTTCTCGGCCGTAATGGGTCGGCCTCGCACGGGCTCAATTCCAAGCAGCTGCTCCGGCGGCATGAGCGCCTCGGCGAGGCAGGCGGCGACGGCCTCCTCCGTGGGCAACACCACGGGCAAGCCATCGGTCCACCCTTTTTCGTGCAAAAGGGCCTGAGCTTCGGCGACATCCCGAGCACCCAGGGCTGTGGATTGGAAAGTCATGGGCTGCCTCCGGCCGCCAGCGGCTCAACCGTCAAATCCTTTCGCGATGAGGACGTTCCCAGATAAACCGTGATGGGCCCTGCCGCAGGGCGGAAGGCTTTAGCGTCGTCATCAAAGACCTCGAAGGGATGGTGGGACGCCTCTGGATCCACGGACAGCGTGACCGACCGCGCTTCCCCTGGGGCGAGCGCAACGCGCTGGAACGCCACAAGACGCTTCGGCGGCTGCCCCGGCTCCGGCAAGCCGAGATAGACCTGTACCACCTCCGCCCCCGCCCGGTCGCCCCGGTTCCTGACGGTGGTGTCCAGCTTGAGCACGCCGCCTTCCCAGCGCTGGGTAAAGGGCGTCAGGGAGAAGGTGGTGTAGCTCAGGCCGTAGCCAAAGGGGAAGGCCACGCAGGGATTATCGCCGTTAGCTTGAAGGGCGCAGCCGCCGCTGCGATTACTGTCGTACCAGCGATAGCCCATATAGCGCCCTTCGAGGTAGCTCACGGCGGCTTTTCCGTCCGTCAGCACGCCCGGGTAGGCCTCTGGGGCCAGGGCGTCGAGGAAGCTACGCCCCGCGATGGGGAAGGTCACCGGCGCCTTCCCCGACGGATTCACCTTGCCGAAGAGCAGATCGGCCACGATGTTGCCGTCCTCCTGCCCGGGGAACCATACCTCTAGAATCGCCGGGCCCTGGGCACCCAGAAGCCAGGGGGCCGCCGGGAAGGCCACGCCCGCGTTGTCCTTCAAAACCAACGTGGTCTTCTCCGCCATGGACGGCCCCGCACTCATGACGGCTTCGATCATGGCGAGGGTCTGGCTGTTCTGCCCAGGATTGAGCTGCGCCTCATCGCGGTGCACCACACTGCTAATGCGGTTGGGCTTCTCCGCATACCAGTCGAGCCCCTCCCCGAGGGCCACGGGGAGGCCCACGCCCTGATCCGTCTCAAAGGTCGCCCGATCGGCATTCTCCTCGGCGATGGTGCCGGCCATGATGATCACCGCATCCGCGGCCCGGGCGGCCTCGAGGGCCGGCGCCAGATTGCCGTTCGCATCATCGATCAGGAATAGGGATGCCCGTCCCCCCTGGGCGAAGCCTTCCAAAGCCCCCTCCAGTCCCGCGAGGGGGCTGACGGTGTAGTGCGGCACCACATCCGAGCTCCCGCCGCCGGCGCCCATGGGTTTACCCACCACCACTCCGCCTGCCACGGCCTGCTGGGCGTAGACCTGGCTCGCCTTGCCAATCAGCACGAGGGACTTCACGGACTCCGGGAGGGGCAAGGCACCGTTATTTTGAAGCA
>JAYOYG010000026.1:3325-27436 GCA_038153445.1 Pseudomonadales bacterium | reverse complement strand
CCCCGGGCGTCGACGTCGAGCACCACCACGCGCACCTGCTGGCCTTCCTTGAGGTAGTCCTCAACGTTTTCGACCCGCTCCTGGGCGATCTGGGAGATGTGCACCAGACCGTCCTTGCCCGGGATGATGTTCACGAAGGCGCCGAAGTCGACGATCTTGGACACCGTGCCCAGGTAGACCTGACCCACCTCGGCTTCCGCCGTGATGGCTTCGATGCGGGCAATGGCCGCATCCCGGCTCTCGGCGTTCTCGCCGTAGACCCGGATCAGGCCGGAGTCGTCGATGTCGATCTGCGCACCGGTCTCTTCCTGGATGGCACGGATGGTGACCCCACCCTTGCCGATCACGTCGCGGATCTTGTCCGGGTTCACCTCGATGGTGGCGATGCTCGGCGCGTTGTCCGATACCGCAGCCCGGGGCTCGGCGATGACCTGGTTCATCTCGTTCAAGATATGGCAGCGCGCTTCATAGGCCTGGGCCAGCGCCTTCTCCATGATCTCTTCGTTGATGCCTTCGATCTTGATGTCCATCTGCAGCGCAGTGACACCCTTCGCCGTCCCGGCCACCTTGAAGTCCATGTCGCCGAGGTGGTCCTCGTCGCCCAGGATGTCGGTGATGACCGCGTAGCGATCCCCTTCCTTCACAAGACCCATGGCGATGCCCGCCACCTGCGCCTTAATCGGCACGCCGGCGTCCATCAGCGCGAGGCTCGTGCCGCACACCGAGGCCATGGAGGAGCTACCGTTGGATTCGGTGATCTCCGACACCACCCGAAGGGTGTAGGGGAAGTCTTCCGCATTCGGAAGCACCGCTTGCACGCCGCGGCGCGCCAAGCGACCGTGGCCAATTTCCCGACGCTTCGGCCCACCCATGAAGCCCGCTTCCCCGACGGAGTAGGGGGGGAAGTTGTAGTGGAGCATGAAGCTTTCGCGATAGGTGCCCTCGAGAGCATCGATGATGGCGGCGTCCCGGTTCGTCCCGAGGGTGGCCGCCACGATGGCCTGCGTTTCCCCGCGGGTGAACAGCGCGGACCCATGGGCCTTAGCGAGATTGCCCACTTCCATGGCCAGGGGCCGGACGGTTTTGAGATCGCGGCCGTCGATGCGGGGCGCGCCGTCGATGATGGCGTTGCGCACCACGGACTTCTCGAGGCGGCCAAAGAGACCTTCCACGGTCTTGCTGTCCGCGGCGTCGTCGCCCAGGGCTTCCCCGGCAAACTGCTCCAGGCACTGGGCCTTGAGGGCGGCCACGGCATCCTGACGCTCGAGCTTATCGGTGATGCGATAGGCCGCACCCATGGGCTCGGCGAACACGTCGGCGATGCGATCGGCGAGGGCCTGATCGATCTCCGGAGGCGTCCACTCCCAGCGCGGCTTGCCGGCTTCGGCGACGAGGGCATCAATTGCGTCGAGCACGGGCTGCATTTGCTGGTGAGCAAAGAGCACGGCGCCGAGCATTTGATCTTCCGTAAGCTCTTCCGCTTCCGACTCCACCATGAGCACGGCTTGGCGCGTACCGGCCACGGTCATGTTGAGCGCCGAAGACTTCAGCGCCTCAAAGCCCGGGTTCAGCAGGTACTGACCATCAGCGAAGCCCACCCGGGCCGCAGCCAGGGGTCCGCTGAAGGGGATGCCGGAGATGGCCAGAGCGGCGGCGGCGCCGATCATGGCGATCACGTCCGGGTCCTGGTCCTTGTCCGCGGACATCACGGTGCAGATGACCTGCACTTCGTTCATGAAGCCCTTGGGAAAGAGCGGACGGATGGGCCGGTCGATGAGCCGGCTCGTGAGCGTTTCCTTTTCCGAGGGACGACCCTCGCGGCGGAAGAACCCACCGGGGATTTTCCCCGCAGCGTAGGTCTTTTCCTGGTAATTCACGGTCAGGGGGAAGAAGGGCTGGCCAGGCTTGGCATCCTTCATCCCCACCACGGTGCACAGCACGGTGGTGTTATCCATATGCGCCATTACGGCCCCGGTGGCCTGGCGTGCAATTTTTCCGGTCTCTAACGTGATCCTGTGATCACCCCACTGAAAACTCTTCGCAACAGCTGACAACAGTCTATCCTCCAATAGGAAACGGGCCCGCTCCGCAACCTTGCGGGGCAGCCCGTTTCAACAGGTGGCCGCGCATCGCGGCCAGCGTGCTTGCAAGCTCATCACAGCGGGCGCCCGAGGGCCCCGTTGCCTGCCCCCGCCCTTAGCGACGGAGACCGAGACGTTCGATGAGTTTTGCGTAGCGAGCGGTGTCCTTCTCCTTGAGATAATCGAGGAGACGACGACGCTGATTCACCATACGAATCAGGCCGCGACGCGAGTGGTGGTCCTTGGCGTGGGTCTTGAAGTGACCCTGAAGACCATTGATGTTGGCCGTCAGCAGGGCAACCTGCACCTCCGGCGAACCCGTATCCCCCTCCGCGAGCTGATACTCCTTAAGAATTTCAGCTTTCGTCTGCGCACTTAGTGCCATGGTGTTGGACTCCGAACATGCTAGTCAGGGAAACGCCCCATGCGGTCCCCTGGGTCACCGCGCATGATTACAGTGACGCTCTTATGTACCCCAAGGGGTACGGTTTTAAACTCTCGTTCAAGCGCGTTGGCGCGCTGCTATTTTCCGACGACAAGGCGCCTCGGCGCAATGCGTCCGTCATCAATAACTTCGCCGACGCCCAGAAAGGTCGGTTCGGGATTTTCCTTGAGCATCAACCTCACCCAACCTTCCCGGGGGGCACCGGGCACCTGTACCGGCTGGCCCTTGCCCAGGTAGTAGGCCGTGGCCTCGGGCAGCAGCACTTCCGGGAAGTGCCCCACCCCCGCCGAAAGGGGCAGGAGAAGAGCGTCAACGGCTTCAAAGCCACCCGCTTCCCGGGCCGTTTCTAGCTGCCCCGGGGTAATCGCGTCCTCGATGCTAAAGGGGCCCACGGCGGTACGGCGCAAGGCCGTCACGTGAGCGCCGCAGCCAAGGGCTTCGCCAAGATCTTCGGCGATGGACCGCACGTAGGTGCCCTTGGAGCAAGCGATATCCAAGGTCACCCGATCGCCCTCGAAGCCGAGCAGCCGGTTTTCAAAAATCGTCACGGGGCGCGCTTCCCGCTCCACCGTGATGCCCTGCCGAGCCAGCTTATAAAGCGGCTGGCCCTGGTGCTTCAGGGCCGAATACATGGAAGGCACCTGCAAAATGTCGCCTCGAAAGGCCTCTAGGGCCTCTTCGAGAAGGGCTTCCGTGAGCGGCGGCACGGGCCGCGTGTCGATCACCTCACCATCGGCGTCGCCGCTTTCCGTGCGCACGCCGAGCCGAAGCTCCGTCCAGTACCGCTTGTTGGAATCCAGCAGGTACTGGGAAAACTTCGTCGCTTCCCCAAAGCACAGGGGTAATACCCCCGTCGCAAGGGGATCGAGGGCGCCCGTATGGCCGGCCTTCGCTGCCCCGAAAATTCGCTTGGTCGCTTGCAGCGCACCGTTCGACGTCATGCCCGCGGGCTTATCCAGCAACAGAATGCCGGTGACGTCCCGGCCCCGAGGCTGACGCGCCTTGCGCCGCCCTCCGCGATGCCGCGGCGGTCCCTTACGGCCGGAGACCGCGCCGTCAACGCCGCTCATGCGTCACCCTCTCGGTCCTGCTCTCGGGCCCGATCCTCCGCCAGCGCCGTATCGATTAGCGCGCTCAGCTCGCCCGCGCGCCCCGGGAGGCTATCCCAGTGGAAGCGCAGACGGGGCGTCGTTCGCAGCGTGCTTCGCTTCGCCAGAGCCGTCCGCAGATAGCCTGCGGCGCCGGCGAGCGCTTTCACGACGTCTTTCTGCGCGGCCTCATCCTGGGCCTGCAGGGAAGAGACGTAGAGGTCCGCGTAGCCCAGATCTCGCGAGACCCGGACCTCATTGATCGAAACCATGGCCACCCGCGGGTCCCGCATTTCGCTCTGCAAAACCGACGCCAGCTCGCGCTGGATAAAGTCGGCGACGCGCTGATCGCGCCCGTATTCCTTCGGCATAGATCCTCGCGGCGCTTATAGGGAGCGCGCAATTTCCTTCACGTCGAAGACTTCGATCTTGTCCCCTTCGCGAACGTCGTTGTAATTGCGAACCCCGATACCGCACTCAAAGCCGTTACGGACTTCCTGGACGTCATCCTTGAAACGCCGGAGCGACTCGAGCTCCCCTTCGTAGATGACGACATTGTCACGCAGCACGCGAATCTTCTTACTGCGGTAAATCGTACCTTCCGTGACCATGCAGCCCGCCACAGCACCAAACTTCGGCGACCGGAACACGTCGCGAACCTCGGCGATGCCGACAATTTCTTCCCGCAGCTCCGGCGCCAGCATGCCCGACAGGGCGTCCTTCAGATCATCCAGGAGCTCGTAGATCACGCTGTAGTAGCGCAGATCGAGGCCTTCCCGTTCGATGATTTTCTTCGCAGAGGCATCGGCACGAACATTAAAGCCCAGCACCACGGCGCCGGAAGCCACGGCGAGGTTCGCATCGGACTCGTTGATCCCCCCAACCCCGGAGGAGACGACCTTAACCTTCACCTCATCATTAGAGAGCTCGCCCACGGCAGCAATGAGCGCCTCCAGGGAGCCCCGGACGTCGGTCTTCAGCACCAAGTTGATGGTCGGCTTTTCGCCCTCGCCCATGTTGTCGAAGAGGCTATCCAGGCGAGCGGCCTGCTGCTGCTTGATCCGCGCTTCCTGGGACCGGCTCCGGCGGAACTCCACCAGCTCCTTCGCTCCCCGCTCGTTCTCTACCACGGAGAACTCATCCCCGGCATCGGGCGTTCCCGAAAGGCCAAGGATCTCAACGGGATAGGAAGGCAGTGCCTGATCAACGTTTTCGCCAGCGTCGTTCACCATGGCGCGCACGCGACCATAGTGTTCCCCGGCCACAATGAAGTCGCCCTTTCGGAGGGTGCCATTACGCACCAGCACCGTCGCCACGGGCCCACGGCCACGATCAAGGCGGGATTCCACCACCGAGCCCTGCCCCGGCGCATCTTCCACCGCGGTGAGCTCAAGCAGTTCCGCCTGAAGCAGCAGCGCCTCGAGGAGAGCATCGATCCCTTCCCCGGTCATGGCGGAGACGTGCACGAACTGCGTATCACCGCCCCACTCGTCCGGCACCACGTCCCGGCCCGCGAGTTCGGTCTTCACCCGCTGGGGATCAGCGCCTTCCTTGTCCATCTTATTGACCGCAACCACGAGGGGGACATTCGCCGCCCGAGCATGCGCCACGGCCTCTTCCGTCTGCGGCATCACGCCGTCGTCCGCGGCCACGACGAGAATCACGATATCCGTGAGCTTGGCCCCGCGCGCCCGCATCGCCGTAAAGGCAGCGTGACCGGGGGTATCGAGGAAGGACACGGCGCCGTGTCCCGTATCCACGTAGTACGCCCCAATATGCTGGGTAATACCGCCGGCCTCGCCACTGGCCACGCGGGTTTTACGAATATAGTCGAGGAGCGAGGTTTTACCGTGGTCGACGTGACCCATCACGGTCACCACCGGCGCGCGAGGCTTGCCCTCGCCTTCGATTTTCAGAGACTCGAAGTACTCCTGCTCGATGGCGTCGGAAGCCACGGTCTTGGCCCGGTGACCAAACTCCTCCACCAGGAGGATGGCCGTATCCTGATCGAGCACCTGGTTGATGGTGGCCATCACCCCCATGCCCATGAGCTTCTTAATGGCGTCGCCCGCCTTGACGGACAACCGCTGCGCCAGCTCGCCTACGGAGATTGCCTCAGGCACCTCAATGTCCCGAGCCACCATTTCCGTGGGCCGCTCGAAGCCCTGGGTTTTCGGCATGCCCTTCGGCGCTGCCCGGCGCTTGCGTTCCGCTAGGCGATCCCGGGAAAGGGTCCCCGCACGCTTGTTTCGCCCGCCATCGCGCACCGGACCATCGTCGTCCATGCGCCGGCCCTTCCGGGACCGGTCGTCATCGTCCCGGCGCTTCACGGGCTTGCCGCCGCGCTTTTCGCTCTTCACGGTGGCCGCCTCGGCGTCCACGATGGCCGCCGCAGCCGCCCGCCGAGCCTCTTCTTCCGATACCGGCTCGGGGCTCGACCCCGCCGGCGCCTTCGCTGCAGCTTTCGCCTGGGCCTGGGCTTGGGCTTCCGCCTCGGCCTTCGCCTGCGCCTCGGCCTCAGCCTTTGCCGCAGCTTCCGCCTTACGCCGCTCTTCCTCAGCCCGGCGCTCCAGCTCCGCCGCCTGGCGCTGCGCTTCGCGCTCCGCTTCCTCTGCCTTCAGCCGAGCCAGTTCAGACTCCGCGCTTTCCGGCGCAGCGGTCGCGGTGACATCGCGCTTCACATAGGTGCGCTTCTTCCGCACCTCCACGGCGACGGCCTTGCCCCGCCCCCGATCCGTGCGCAGGGTGCTGACGGTTTTACGCTTTAGCGTAATCTTCCTCGGCCCCTCGTCCGCTTGACCATGGGCTGTCTTGAGATAGGTCAGAAGGGTTTGCTTCTGCTCCTCGGTCACCGCGTCCTCGAGGCCGCGCTGGGGCAGGCCCGCCTCTTCCATTTGCTTCAGCAAGCGCTCCGGCGGGGCGCCTACGGATTCGGCGAGTTGCTTGACGGTCACTTCTGCCATCTGACTTCTCCGGAAATTCTGTTCCTGCGGGGCGCGAAGGCCTAGGCCTCGCCCGCTTCCTCTGCAAACCAGGGCGCCCGCGCAGCCATGATCAGAGCCGAAGCCTGCGCTTCGTCTAGGCCGAGCTCTTCCAGCTCCACCAGATCGTCGGTGGCCTGCTCGGCGAGATCTTCCTGGGTAATGATGCCGTTCTTCGCCAGCACGAAGGCCAAGCGTCCCTCCTGCCCTTGCTCTTCAAGGAGCGCCTTGAGGTCGTCTGCGGGCGCAGTCCCCTCGAGCGCTTCCTCGGAAGCCAGGGCTTGGGTGAGGAGTGCATCCTTAGCGCGGTTGCGCAGCTCAAGGACAATTTCTTCGTCAAAGCCTTCAATAGCCAGCATTTCCTCAAGAGGCACGTAGGCGACCTCTTCAAGGGAGGCGAAGCCTTCCTCGATCAGAACGCCCGCCACATCTTCATCGACGTCCAAAGCCCCCATGAAGCGCTCGAGGAGATCGACCATCTCTGCTTCCTGCTTCTGACCCGCTTCTTCCTCGGTCATGATGTTCAGCGTCCACCCCGTGAGCTCCGAGGCCAGGCGAACATTCTGCCCCCCCCGGCCGATGGCCTGGGCGAGATTATCTTCCGCGACGGCGATATCCATGGCGTGCGTATCTTCATCCACCACGATGGAGGCCACATCCGCCGGGGACATGGCGTTAATGGCGAGCTGGGCGATGTTGTCGTCCCACAGCACGATGTCGATGCGCTCGTTCGCCAGCTCTCCGGAAACGGCCTGCACCCGAGAACCTCGCATGCCCACGCAGGCCCCCACGGGGTCGATGCGGCCATCGTTGGTCTTTACCGCGATTTTTGCGCGGGAGCCAGGGTCGCGGGCCGCGCCCTTAATCTCGATGACCTGCTCGGCGATTTCCGGCACCTCAAGCTCAAAGAGCTTCACGAGCATTTGCGAATCGGTGCGGGACAGAATGAGCTGGGGGCCCCGGGCCTCGGGCTCGATGCGCTGAAGTAGGGCACGAACGCGATCGCTGATGCGGAAGGTTTCCCGCGGAATCATTTGATCTCGGGGCAGGACGGCTTCGGCGTTATTGCCCAGATCGACGATGACCACTTCCCGGGTCACCTTCTTCACCGTACCGCTGACGAGTTCGCCAAGGCGCGGAGTGTAGAGCTCTACCACCTTGGCCCGCTCGGCTTCGCGCACGCGCTGGACAATCACCTGCTTTGCCGTTTGCGCCGCGATGCGCCCGAAGGCTTCAGGCTCGATTTCCTCTTCATAGACCGACCCGAGCTCGAGGCTGGGATCAATTTCCTTCGCCGCCGCAAAGCTCAGCTCCGCTGCCGGCGCCTCCATCTCCGCTTCCGATTCCACGATGGTCCAGCGCCGGAAAGCACGATGCTCTCCGCTGGCACGATCAATGGCCACGCGCACGTCGGCTTCTTCGGAATAGCGCTTCTTTGTCGCCGAAGCGAGGGCAAGCTCCAGGGCCTCGAAGATGACCTCTTTTTCCACGCCCTTCTCGTTCGAGACGGACTCCACAACCAGAAGGATCTCTTTACTCATTTCTTATCCTCGCCGGCAGCGCACGCGCTACGCAAAGGTAGGAACGATGTGTGCCTTCGCAACCCACTCATAGGGAAGCACGTATTCGTCGTCCTCGACGCGCAATACGATTTCATCCCCTTCCACGGCCTGCAGCACACCGACCAATTTTCGCCGCCCCTCAAAGGGCTGCTCCAAGCGCACGGAGACCTGTTCTCCAATGCTTTCCTCGAACTGCGCCAGCTCAAAAAGCCGTCGATCCATGCCCGGGCTCGACACCTCAAGGGTGAACTTTCCCGGGACTAAATCTTCCACATCCAGGAGCGCCCCCAGGCGACGGCTCACCGCTTCGCAATCATCGATGCTGACGCCATCGGCTCGATCGATGAACACGCGAAGCAGGGGCTGGCGTCCAGGGTTCATCAGTTCGATGCCCCAAAGACGACAACCCAGCGCAGCGATAGCCGGGGAAAACAGGGTTTTTAAGGCATCCACCCCTAAGCGCTTACTGGTGCTTTGCTCCGGCACGCCCGCTCCGCTTGCTCCAGAAACAAAAAATGGGCACAAGGCCCATTTCCGTGATGCCTAGCGTTGCCGCCGGCACCGAGGCTCCACCTGCAAGCCTCTGATACGTTGGTAGCGGGGGCAGGATTTGAACCTGCGACCTTCGGGTTATGAGCCCGACGAGCTACCAGACTGCTCCACCCCGCACCTAAGGGACGCGGATTATAGAGAACCGCGAACTTTTGAACAACCACCGTCGCTTAGGCGGCAACGGGGTTTTTGTGAATGGTGCCGAAGAGAGGACTTGAACCTCCACGGGCTAATGCCCACTAGCCCCTCAAGCTAGCGCGTCTACCAATTCCGCCACTTCGGCAAGGGGATGCGTATCTTAGGCGTTCGTCTGGCGATTTCAATACCTTCAACGCCCAATTTCCAAAAATTACGGCGCTTCCGGAAGCTCCCCCGCCCCTTCCAGAGCCGGCGTCTCCGATTCGGGAAGCTCGGAGACTTCCGCGGGCGCGGAGGCCTTGGGAAGGGAGAGCTCCAGGGAGGCTTCGTTCCGCGCCTTCGCCGACCACGCCAGGGCAAAGGTCAGGACAAAGAAGCCCACCGCCAGGAAGGTGGTTAGGCGGGTCAAAAAGCCCGTGGCCCCAGCGGAACCAAACATCGTCGCCGATGCACCGCTTCCGAAGGCCGCGCCCATGCTCGCGCCCCGGCCCTGCTGAAGAAGCACGAGCCCAATGAGGGCTAGCGCATCCAGCACCAAAAGGACCCGAAGCACCAATTCCAAGGTTTCCATATTCATTCGTTTGCTGCCCTTGCAATGGCGTTGAACGCCGTAATGTCTAGGGAGGCGCCCCCCACGAGGACGCCATCAATATCTGGCTGCGAAAGCAGCGCCTTCGCGTTGTCGGGCTTTACGCTGCCGCCATAGAGCAGGGGAAGCCCCCCTAGCCCAGCGGCCTCAAGGGTTTTCCGCAGGGCCCGGTGCATCGCCTGGGCCAGCTCCGGCGTCGCCGTTCGGCCCGTGCCGATGGCCCAGATCGGCTCGTAGGCAATGGCGCCGAGGGCCTCGAGCGCAGGCGCCGGGGCGTTTAGCACCGCCGCCAGTTGGCCAAGCACGTGGGCCTCGGCCCCGCCCCCTTCGCGCACGTCTAAACCTTCCCCAACGCACACCAGGGCCCGCAGGCCCGCCCGAGCCGCCGCCTCAAGCTGGGCGGCCACATCCAAATCCGTTTCCCCCTTGGCGCGACGCTCGGAGTGCCCCAAAAGCGCCCAGCGCGCCCCGGCTTCGGCCACCTGCTCGGCAGACAGGCAGCCCGTGTGGGCCCCGTCCGATGCACCGTGAATGGCCTGCGCGCCGGGAACCATGCCAACCCTAGCGGCTGCTTCGGCAGCGCGCTCAAGAAGCGTGGCCGGCGGAAACACCAAGTGCGTCTGCGCAGTCGGCCAGGAGAGC
Source organism: Pseudomonadales bacterium (assembly GCA_038153445.1). GTDB lineage: Bacteria > Pseudomonadota > Gammaproteobacteria > Pseudomonadales > Azotimanducaceae > Salivita. The sequence goes on along the minus strand of JAYOYG010000026.1, from coordinate 17,358 downwards.
GCTGCCGCGCCTTCAAAGTACGCGGCTAGGAACGTGCGATCTCCGTGCATTTTCCAGTTCGCTGCAATCAGCACGGCAACCCCCTCGGCGCGGAGCGATCTCCGGGGGCGCGTATGGTAGACAAGGGGCCCGGGGGAGGCAATTCGTTCACCCCCCTAGCCCGCCGCAGCGCCGCGCACCGTGTCCGCCAGGCGCGACGCAACCCCCCGAACCTCATCGCCATCTAGCCCCTCCACCATCACCCGAACCAAAGGCTGGGTTCCGGAGGCCCGAAGGAGGATTCGGCCGCGATTTCCGAGGGCCTGTTCGAGGTCGGCCACGGCATCCCTAACGGACGGGTCATTTAATACGGCGCTCTGGGCGGCGACGTTGATCAGCACCTGGGGACATAGGGTCATGGGCGCTAGCGCCTCGTCCAAACTCTGCTCCGCCGCCCGCAGCGCCACCAGCACCTGCAGTGCCGCGATCATGCCGTCCCCGGTGCTATGCGCATCAAGGCAGAGGATATGTCCCGACCCCTCGCCCCCAAGGCGCCAACCCCGGTCCTGGCACTCCGCCAGCACATAGCGATCGCCCACGCCGGCACGGGCAAAGGGAATGGCGGACGCCTGAAGCGCCTGCTCGAGCCCGAGGTTCGACATCAGGGTACCCACCACCCCGCCGGCCAGCGTGCCCTGGCGCTGCTGATGCTGAGCCAGCACATAAAGCAGACTGTCCCCATCCCGTACCGTGCCCGTGCGATCCACCATAATCAGTCGATCACCGTCGCCATCGAACGCAAGCCCGAGGTCCGCGCCCGTCTCAAGCACTCGCGCCCGCAGCGCCTCCGGGGCCGTTGCGCCGCAGCCTTCGTTGATATTGAGCCCGTCGGGGCTGACCCCCAGGGTCTCCACGGTCGCGCCAAGCTCCTCAAAGAGCGCCGGCGCCAGGTGATAGGTCGCCCCGTGGGCGCAGTCCAGCACCAGCTTTAGGCCCCGAAGGTGAAAGCCGTCAGGCGTCGTGTTCTTACAAAACTCGAGATAACGACCCTCCGCATCATTGACCCGGGCGGCGCGCCCGAGCTCCGCAGAGGGCCGGGTTTGCAAGGGCGCCTCCAGGGCCGCCTCAATGGCGAGCTCTTCCTCGTCGCTCAGCTTGTCGCCCTGGGCGGAGAAGAACTTGATGCCGTTGTCGTCGTAAGGATTGTGGGAAGCGCTGATCACGACGCCAGCCTGAGCCCGCAGGCTACGGGTCAGGTAGGCGATGGCCGGGGTGGGCATAGGGCCCGTAAGCCGAACCCCAACCCCCGCCGCGGAAAACCCCGCCTCCAGGGCCGATTCGAGCATGTAGCCAGAGATGCGCGTGTCCTTGCCCAGGACCACAAGCCCGCCCTCCGGCGCCAGGGTGCGCCCTGCCGCGTACCCCAACCGCACCATAAAGTCCGGCGTAATGGGGGCATCCCCCACCCGCCCACGAATGCCATCCGTGCCGAAATACTGTCGTTCCATCAAAGCGCGTCCTCATTCGGGCCGTCGAGGGCCTGCACCATAGCGAGGGCGTCGCGGGTCTCCGCAACGTCATGAGTCCGAATAATGGCCACCCCGTGGCGCGCCGCTTCCGCCGCCAGCACGACCCCCGCCACCACCCGCGCCTTCGGCGCTTCCCGCCCCGTCAACGCCCCCAGCATGCGCTTCCGGGAAACCCCGATGAGTACCGGGACCCCGAGGGCCACAAAGCGCGGGAGCGCTCGGAACAGGCTTAAATTGTGCGCAAGGGTTTTTCCAAAGCCAAAGCCCGGATCAAGCAGGATTCGGTCCCGGGCAATGCCCGCCGCTTCCGCTTCGCCCATGCGCGCCTGAAGGAAAGCCAGCACCTCCCCCACCACGTCATTGTAATGGGGCGCGTCCTGCATGGATGCCGGCGACCCTTGCATATGCATGAGGCAGACAGACGCCGAGGACTCGGCAGCGGCGGCCAGGGCACCAGGACGCTGGAGCGCTCGCACGTCGTTCAGCAGCGCAGCGCCCAGGGCCGGCGCGCGGCGCAGAATCTTGGGCGTACTGGTATCCACGGAAAGCTTAACGTCGAAGCGCGGGGCCAGAAGCTCAAGGGCCTCCTGAATACGGGCCCACTCTTCCTCTTCGGGCAGGCCCTGGGCCCCGGGGCGTGTCGATTCGGCCCCAAGGTCGAGGTAGGCCGCGCCCTCTTCCACGAACGCTTCCGCCCGCCGCAGCAGGGCGTCGCGCCGCAGCGCGCCCCCGGGGGCGAGCAGCTCGCCGCCATCAGAGAAGGAATCGGGGGTGAGGTTTAACACCCCCATGATTTCCGGCGCCCCCTGCCAGGTCACGGGCAGGGTTTGCCCATCCCATGCCATGCGCTTAACCGGAGGCAGAGCCCCCCACGGCGGGATCGGGGGACGCGCCAGTCGCTGCATCAGAGCCTTCCGGCGCACTCGGGGGCCGGCGGTTGTTCGGATCCTCCGGGGGCCGGGGCGGCATACCTTCCATGATGTCGTTGATCTGATCGCTGTTCAGCGTCTCGTATTCCATCAACGCATCGGCCATGGCGTGAAGCTTGTCGCTATGGGTCTCCAAGAGGGTCTTCGCACGACCATAGCAATCGTCGATGATGACCCGCACTTCCTCGTCAATCTTTCGGGCCGTTTCTTCGGATACGGCCAGGGATCGGGAGGATGCGGACCGGCCCAGGAAGGGCTGGTCGTCGTCTTCGTCATACTTGAGCGGTCCAAGCTTCTCCGAGAGGCCCCACTTGGTGACCATATTCCTCGCCAGGGAGGTGGCACGCTCAATATCGTTAGAGGCGCCGGTGGTGATGCCATCGGCACCAAGCACCATCTCCTCGGCGATGCGACCGCCAAAGAGGCTACAGATCGAGCTCATGATGAATTGCCGGGAATGGCTGTAGCGGTCCTGCTCCGGGAGGAACTGGGTCACCCCGAGGGCGCGACCCCGGGGAATGATGGTGACCTTGTAAACGGGGTCATGGTCTGGGACCAGTCGCCCCACGATGGCATGCCCCGCCTCGTGGAAGGCCGTGGTGCGCTTTTCCTTTTCGCTCATGACCATGGACTTACGCTCAGCCCCCATCATGATCTTGTCCTTGGCGCGCTCGAACTCCTCCATGCCGACGAGCCGGCGGCTCGCCCGGGCGGCGAAAAGCGCCGCCTCGTTAACGAGGTTGGCGAGGTCCGCGCCGGAGAAACCCGGCGTACCCCGCGCCAGGGCAGAGGGATCGACGTCGTCGGCAATGGGTACCTTTCGGCAGTGAACCTTAAGGATCTGCTCCCGGCCCCGGATATCGGGGAGGGGCACCACCACCTGGCGATCGAAGCGGCCCGGGCGCAGCAGCGCCGGGTCGAGCACGTCCGGGCGGTTCGTGGCAGCAATAACGATGATGCCGTCGTTGGCCTCAAAGCCGTCCATTTCCACGAGCAGCTGGTTTAGGGTCTGCTCGCGCTCGTCGTGGCCGCCCCCAAGGCCTGCGCCTCGGTGCCGACCCACAGCGTCGATTTCGTCAATAAAGATGATGCAGGGCGCCTGCTTCTTCGCCTGCTCAAACATATCCCGCACCCGGGAGGCCCCGACGCCAACGAACATCTCGACGAAATCTGAGCCCGAGATGGAGAAGAAGGGAACCTTGGCTTCCCCCGCAATCGCCTTTGCGAGCAAGGTTTTACCGGTCCCCGGGGAGCCCGCCATGAGCACGCCGCGAGGGATATGCCCCCCAAGGCGCTGAAATTTCCCGGGATCCCGCAGGAACTCGACCAGCTCCTGGACGTCATCCTTAGCCTCATCCACCCCCGCCACATCGGCAAAGGTGGTTTTGATTTGATCTTCGCTCAGGAGCCGGGCCTTCGACTTACCGAAGCTCATGGGGCCGCCCCGGCCGCCCGAACCGCCCTGCATCTGCCGCATGAAGAACATGAAGACCGCAATGATCACGAGGATGGGGAAGCTGGCGACCAGCAGCTGGCCCCAGAGGGACTGCTGCTCTGGCCGTGCCCCCTGCACGGACACGCCGTGGGCAATGAGATCGTCCATCAGCTTGGGATCGTCGACCTGGGGACGGACCGTCTCGAAGGCGTCGCCGTCGCGGAACTCGCCGCTGATCACGAGGCCATCAATCACGACCTCGCGCACCCGATCGCGCTGCACAGCCTCCACAAACTGCGAGTACAGCAGCTCCTGGGACGGGGTTTTTGGGCTGAAGTTGTTGAATACGGTCAACAACACTGCGGCGATGATGAGCCACAGCAGCAAATTTTTGCCCATATCATTCAAGGGAGCCACCTCGCTTCCGTGCGCCGGGGAGAAACCCTGCGCGATTGTGGGGATATGGGGCCCGCCCTCTGGCTTTACAAGGGCAGGCCGAGGCCCGGTCTGCCACCTTACTCACTGACGGCGACCTTCGCCAGCGCCCGCCCGCAGCCCTTCGGCGACGGCATAGACCTCTCGAGACCGGGGACGGGACGCCTTAGGCTTACGGACCGTCACCCGGGTAAAGAGTTCCCGGGCCTGGGCCAGCCAGGGATCAAACCCCGAACCCTGGAAGAGCTTCACCACCAGCACCCCCGGGGGCGCGAGCACTTCTGCGGCCAGATCGAGAGCAAGTTCGGCGAGGGCGATGGCCCGATCCTGGTCCGCGGCATGAATACCGGACAGGTTCGGCGCCATGTCGGACAGCACCACGTCGGCGCCGGCCTCGGGCAGGGCCGCGCGGAGGGCGGCGTAGCCCTCCTCCGTTTCGAAATCCACCTCGAGGATGGTGACCCCGTCGATGGGGTCCATGGCGAGGCGATCAAGGGCCAGCACCGCACCCTTCGATCCGACCTTTTTAGCCGCCACCTGGGACCAGCCTCCCGGGGCCGCCCCCAGATCGAGGACGACCTTACCGGGACGAAGGAAGTGGTGCTTCTCCTCGAGTTCGAGCAGCTTATAGGTGGCCCGGGAGCGATAGCCGTCCTGCTGCGCCTTCTGGACATAGGGGTCGGATAGGTGATCGTGGATCCAGCGTCCGCGTCGGCCCTTCGCCATGGTGTTCTCCTTCGCCGCTGGGCCTAGGGAGCGAGACGGCGTACACTGCGCGCCCATTCAGGAGACCCAGCATGGCCCCCACGGCATCCCTTTCTGCACAGCGGCAACGCCAACTTCGTGCCCTCGGACACCACCTCAATCCCATTATTCTGGTGGGAGACAGCGGCGTCAGCGAGGGAGTGGTGGCCGAAACGACCCGGGCCCTCGAGGACCACGAACTGATAAAAATCCGCACCCCCGCGGGGGATCGGGATGCTCGGCACGCCCTCATTGAGGCGCTATGCGAAGCCACCGGCGCGGCCTGCGTCCAGAAGATTGGCCGGGTCGCGCTTCTGTACCGCGCGGCAGAGAAGCCCAACCCGAAAACCTCAAACCTTCTGCGCTTCGCTCACCTCACCCGCTAGCGGTGTAGGACCTCTTCGATTTCGTATTCAATGGCGCCACTCGGCGCCTGCACCACGACCACGTCCCCCTCTTCCTTACCGATGAGGGCCCGGGCAATGGGCGAGGATACGGAAACCTTGTTCTGCTTGAGGTCCGCCTCGTCGTCGCCGACGATCTTATAGGTGCGGCTCTCGTCCTTCTCCAGGTCGATCAACTTAACCGTGGTGCCGAAGATCACCTTGCCCGTGGGCGCGATCTTCGTGACATCAATCACCTGGGCATTCGACAGCTTGCCCTCGATCTCCTGGATACGACCTTCGATGAACCCCTGCTCTTCCTTAGCCGCGTGGTACTCGGCATTTTCCTTCAGGTCGCCGTGCTCCCGGGCTTCGGCGATGGCCTTCACCACCCGCGGCCGCGCCTCATGCTTTAAGCGTTGCAGTTCTTCCCGAAGGGCCTCTGCCCCTTCCATGGTCATGGGCGTCTTCATGCGTTCAATCCTGCGTGGAGCTCCTGGAGGCGGCGCACCTTGTCACCGCTACCGAAGCGCATGGCTTTGCACAGTGCTTCACCGCCGGTGAGGGTCGTCGAGTAGCACACGCGATTTTGTAAGGCGAGGCGGCGGATCACCGCCGAATCGGCGATGGACTGCCGGCCTTCCGTGGTATTCACAATGAAGTCGACCTTGCCATTCTTCAACATATCGGCAATGTCCGGACGCCCTTCCGTCACCTTGTTCACCACTTCAGCGTCGATGCCCGCACTTTGCAGGCACTGCCGCGTCCCGCGGGTCGCGATGATGCGGAAGCCAAGCTCCCGAAGCTCCTCGGCAAGCGGCGCCACGAAGGGCTTGTCCGAATCCTTCACGGACAAAAAGACCGTACCCCCCTCGGGCAGGCGGATCCCCGCCCCCTGGGTCGCGCGGGCAAAGGCCTCTGCGAAGCTGTCCCCAACGCCCATGACTTCCCCGGTGGATTTCATCTCCGGCCCCAGGATCGGATCCACTCCGGGGAACTTTGCGAAGGGGAAGACCGACTCCTTTACGCTGACGTAATTGGGAATGATCTCCTCCGTAAAGCCCTGATCGACCAGGGACTGACCCGCCATGCAGCGGGCCGCCACCTTGGCCAAGGACACGCCAATGCACTTGGAAACGAAGGGGACGGTACGGGATGCCCGGGGGTTCACCTCGAGCACGAAGACTTCGCCATTCTGCACTGCCAGCTGCACGTTCATCAGGCCGATGACGCCCAGCTCCCGGGCCATGGCCCGGACCTGCTCCCGGATCACATTCTGAAGTTCGGGGGAGAGGCGGTAAGGCGGCAGGGCGCAGGCCGAATCGCCGGAGTGCACCCCGGCCTGCTCGATGTGCTCCATGATGGCCCCAATGACCACGTCCTTGCCGTCGCTCACCGCATCCACGTCCACTTCCACGGCTTGGTCGAGGAAGTGGTCGAGCAGCACCGGGGACGCCGCCGAGGCGACCACCGCGGTGCGCAGGTAGCGGGTCAGTTCAGAGGGCTGGTAAACGATCTCCATGGCCCGGCCGCCCAGCACGTAGGAGGGCCGCACCACGATGGGGTAGCCAATGCCTTCCGCGGCCGCGAGCCCTTCCGCCTCGCTCATGACCGTCTTATTCGGCGGCTGCTTAAGACCGAGCTGGCGAATGAATGCCTGGAAGCGCTCCCGGTCCTCGGCCCGGTCGATGGCGTCCGCGGAGGTTCCGATCACCGGCACCTTCGCATCCTCCAACGCTTCCACAAGCTTCAGGGGCGTTTGCCCACCGAACTGAACGATCACCCCCGCAGGCTGCTCAAGCGCCACAATCTCGAGCACGTCCTCGAGGGTCACGGGCTCAAAGTAAAGGCGATCGGAGGTGTCGTAGTCCGTGGAGACGGTCTCCGGATTACAGTTCACCATGATGGTTTCGTAGCCATCTTCGCGCATGGCGAGAGCCGCGTGGACACAGCAATAGTCGAACTCGATGCCCTGGCCAATGCGGTTCGGGCCGCCCCCCAGCACCATGATCTTCTGCCGATCCGTGGGCGCCGATTCGCAGACCGTCTCGTAGGTGGAGTAGAGGTAGGCCGTGGCGCTGGGGAATTCCGCAGCGCAGGTATCCACGCGACGATAGACGGGGCGAAGGCCGAGGCCGTGGCGATGGCTGCGCAGCGCCTGCTCCTCCACGCCGAGCACCTTCGCCAGGCGCGCATCGGAGAAACCCTTGCGCTTCAGCCGGCGCAGCTGGCTTTCGCCGACGGCGGAGAGGGGCACGCCCTTGAGGGAGGCCTCCTCCCGCACCAAATCTTCGATCTCTGCGAGGAACCAGGGATCGATGCGGCTGGCCTCGAAGATCTCTTCTAAGGTCAACCCTGCGCGGAAGGCATCGGCGAGATACCACATGCGCTCCGGGCCCGGCACGGTGAGCTCACCCACGAGCCGGCGTCGCAGCTCGGGCTCCGCGGGATCGATCTTTTCGTCCAGGCCCGTGGCGCCCACCTCCAGCCCCCGAAGTGCTTTCTGCAGGGATTCCTGGAAGGTGGTCCCAATGGCCATCACCTCCCCCACGGACTTCATCTGCGTGGTGAGGCGAGCATCGGCCTGCTCAAACTTCTCGAAGGTAAAGCGCGGAATCTTCGTGACCACGTAGTCGATGGTGGGTTCGAAGGACGCCGGGGTGCACCCCGTAATATCGTTCATGAGTTCGTCTAGGGTGTAGCCCACGGCCAGCTTCGCTGCCACCTTGGCGATGGGGAAGCCCGTGGCCTTCGACGCCAGGGCCGAGGACCGGGAGACCCGAGGGTTCATCTCGATCACCACCATGCGCCCCGTATCCGGGTCGATGCCGAACTGCACGTTCGAACCCCCGGTCTCCACCCCGATCTCCCGCAGCACGGCGAGGGAGGCATTCCGGAGGATTTGGTATTCCCGATCCGTCAGGGTTTGCGCCGGGGCCACGGTGATGGAGTCCCCGGTGTGCACGCCCATGGGATCCACGTTCTCGATGGTGCACACGATGATGCAGTTGTCGTTTCGATCCCGCACCACCTCAAGCTCGTACTCTTTCCAGCCGATAAGGGACTCATCGATGAGGAGCTCCTTGGTGGGGGATAAATCGAGGCCGCGCTTGCAGATCTCTTCGAATTCTTCCGCGTTGTAGGCGATCCCGCCCCCGGAGCCGCCCAGGGTGAAGGAAGGACGGATGATGCAGGGATAGCCCATAGCGGCCTGCACCTGGAAAGCCTCTTCCATGGAGTGGGCAATGCCCGACCGCGGCGTTTCTAAGCCGATGGACTTCATCGCCTTATCGAAGAGTTCCCGATCCTCGGCTTTGTCGATCGCATCCCGGCTCGCGCCAATGAGCTCCGTGCCGAAGCGCTCGAGCACCCCTTCCCGGGCCAGATCGAGGGCGCAATTGAGCGCCGTTTGCCCGCCCATGGTGGGCAGGAGCGCGTCCGGGCGCTCCCGCTCGATGACCTTGGCCACCGTCGGCCAGTCCACGGGCTCGATGTAGGTGGCATCGGCCATGGAGGGGTCGGTCATGATGGTAGCCGGGTTGGAGTTCACCAGGATGACCCGGTATCCCTCTTCCCGAAGGGCCTTGCAGGCCTGGGCCCCGGAGTAATCGAATTCGCAGGCTTGGCCGATCACGATCGGACCGGCGCCGAGGACCAGAATGCTCTTGATGTCGGTACGCTTTGGCATGGTCCTAGGCTCCCTTTACCCGGCGCGCTTCGGTCATGAGCGCGGTGAAGCGATCAAACAACCCTTCCGCATCCTGGGGACCAGGGCTCGCTTCCGGGTGGCCCTGGAAGCCAAAGGCCGGCGCCTCCCGGTGCGCAAGGCCCTGGAGCGTCCCGTCAAAGAGCGACAGATGGGTCGCCTCAAGGTGCGGCGGCAGGGAGTCGAGATCCACGGCAAAACCGTGGTTTTGGCTGGTAATCATGACCCGGCCCGTCTGCAGATCTTTCACGGGATGGTTCGCCCCGTGGTGCCCGAGTCTCATCTTCAAGGTTTGCGCGCCACTGGCCAGGGCCAGCAGCTGGTGGCCCAGGCAGATGCCAAACAGCGGCATTTTCACTGCGAGGAATTGGCGGATGGCCTCGATTGCGTAAGTGCAGGGCTCCGGATCTCCGGGGCCATTGGATAGAAAGACGCCGTCAGGTTTCATGGCGAGCACGGCATCGGCGGGGGTTTGGGCCGGCACCACGGTGACGTCGCAGCCCCGGTCCACCAGTAGGCGCAGGATGTTGCGCTTCACCCCAAAATCGTAGGCCACCACCTTGAAGGGACGCTCAGCGCCGCTGTGATCGGCGAGCCCCTGACCGAGGTGCCAGATGCCTTGGGTCCAGCTTTCCTGGGCCGTCCGGCTCACGACCTTTGCCAGATCGGCGCCCTTCAAACCGGGAAACGCCCGAGCCTGGGCAATGGCCGCGTCGCTGTCGCGAGCGCCCTCCCCGGCCACAATCACCCCGGAAAGCGCGCCCTGCTCCCGGATATGACGAGTAAGGCGACGGGTATCGACATCGGCGATGGCCACCACCCCCTGGCGCACGAGGAAGGCTTCGAGGCTCTCCTCCGATCTGAAGTTCGACACGCGGCGCGTGCCCTGGCGAATCACCAGCCCCGCTGCCCAAACGCGATCGGACTCGCTGTCCTCGGCGTTGCAGCCCGTGTTCCCGATTTGGGGATAGGTGAGCGTCACAATTTGCTGCGCGTAAGAAGGATCGGTGAGGATCTCCTGGTACCCCGTCATGGCGGTATTGAAAACCACTTCTCCGGCGGAGATGCCGTCGGCTCCCAGGGAAATTCCGGGAAAGAGGCTGCCGTCTTCGAGGGCGAGGAGGGCTGGCTGAGTCACATGCGTCCCCTTTTTATGTGTTTCACCCCTGGCGCGCGCGCTCCTTCGCCTCCGCAGCCGCCGTCGGCGTTGCGGTTAGCGCGTCTTACGCTGGGTGAAGAGATTTAGGGTGATGCAGAGACGGCCCGGCGTGAGGTTGAAAAAAAGCGGGGGGAATTGCTTCCGCCCCGCTCTTATCGGGCCCACGCACAGGGTTGGCCGCTTGATCTGGTCATCCCGCGAATGATACCCGCTCGCGCCGCGCTTTGTCCAACGCAAAGCCCTGACGCACAGGCCCTAGGGCGCCGTGGCCCGCCCCCCGCGGGCCGCTAAAACATCGTCCATGGTGTAGGTTCCCGGAGCCCGGCCCTGAAGGAACGTCGCGGCCGCCAGGGCGCCCCGGGCAAAGAGGACTCGATCCTCGGCCTGATGCCGCAGCTCAAAGCGCTCCCCAGGGCCGGCAAAGGACAGCGTGTGGTCCCCGATCACCTCACCGACGCGCTGGGAGACGATGGGCACGCTGCGCCCCGCTCCCTCCAGGGCATCGGCGAGCGCTCGCGCGGTCCCGGAGGGCGCATCGCGCTTATGACGGTGATGCACATCTAGGATTGCCCCATCGAACTCAGGCCCTAGAGCGTGTGCGGCCTCCTGCGCCAGGCGCTTCAAAAGGGCGATCCCAAGGCTGAAATTGGGGGCAAGAAGCACGGGAATCTGCTTAGCCGCTTCCGCGAGGGCCGCCTCCGCGGGAGCATCGAGACCGGTCACCCCCACCACGAAGGGCCAGCCCTCCGCCGCTGCCTGCTGAGCGTGGGCGGGTAGGACCTCCACCCGGGACAGCTCCAGCACCACCGTCTCCGCCGGCATGGCCGCAGGCTCGAGGATCTCGCCAAAGCGCACGGCACCCTCCGGCTCCACGGGGCGCCCCGGTAGATCGCTTCGGGGCGATACCGTCGCCCCAACCACGGAGCAGGTCGGGGATGCCAGGGCCAGCTTAAGAACCGCCGCGCCAAGGCGCCCCGCCGCGCCATGAATCGCCAAGGAAAGAGGGGGAGCATCATTCATGGGCTGATTCCTCTGCGGCCCCGAAGGGCCGATAATTTTCTCCGCAGGCGGCCACGAGGGACCGCAAAAGCTCCGGGGATTGTTGCACGCGGGCGAGCAAAAGGGCGCCCTCCACCGTGGCCAAGCACCGCAGGGCCCGCGCCTCCGCCGCCTCGGAGGCCTCCCCCGCCTCCCTAAAGAGCTCAGCAAAAACGCCCCGCCAGCTCAGGAACGCCGCCTGCCCCGCAGCCTGAAGGCGAGGCTCCTCGCTGGCCGTCTCTAACATCACCGTCGCCAGAGGGCAGCCATCGCGGAAGTTAGACGCGGCCATCCAGTCCCCTAGCGCCTCCCCGTAGGCCCGAAAGAAGGCCTCCGGGGTCGGGTGGCGCGCGGCTAGGCGCCGCAGGTGGCGCCGGACCGCTGCGCCGCTGGCCTCCACCGCCGCCGCGGCGAGGGCCACCTTGCCTTCGGGAAAGTGATGATAAAGCGAACCCCGGGGCGCGCCGCTCAGGGCCAGCACGTCCGCTACGGCCATGGCGCGAAAGCCGCGCTGCCGAAGCAGATCCTGCGCCGCCCGAAGCAGGGCACTGCGATGCTGTGTTTTTCTGCCCAATTTTATAAACCGACCGGTCTTTTATAAAAGACTAGCGCGGTTGTGGGCACAAAAAAAGCGGCCTTTCGGCCGCTTTACGGGGAAGCCCATGAGGCCTTGGCCTCCAAAAGGGGTTTAGGACGCGAGATCGCCAAAGAAATCCTTCACGCTCGCGAACCAGCTTTTCTCCTTTGGCGCGTGCTCGCCGCCCTTCAGCGTGCCCCGAAGCTCTTCGAGGAGCGCTTTTTGCTCGCCGGTGAGTTTCACCGGCGTCTCCACCACCACCCGGCACAGGAGATCACCGACTTCGCCGCCGCGCACCGGCTTCACCCCCTTCCCGCGAAGGCGAAAAGCTCGTCCCGTTTGCGTCTCCGGGGGAATCTTGAGCTTCACACGACCATCCAGCGTAGGCACCTCGAGCTCACCGCCCAGAGCCGCATCGGGAAAGCTGATCGGCACTTCGCAAAACAGGTGCCGGCCATCGCGCTTGAAAAGCGCGTGCTCACGCACCATCACCTGGACATAAAGATCGCCGGAGGGCCCACCATTGGGACCGGCCTCCCCTTCTCCGGTCAGGCGGATACGATCGCCGTTATCCACCCCCGGCGGGATTTTCACCGAGAGGGTTTTCGCCTCTTCCTGAACCCCCCGGCCGCCGCAGCGCCGGCAGGGATCGCTAATCATCTTGCCCGTGCCTCGGCACCGGGGGCAGGTTTGCTGGAGACTAAAGAAGCCCTGAGCCACGCGGATCTGGCCAGCGCCTTTGCAGTCCGAGCACGTTTCCGGACTCGACCCCTTGGCCGCCCCGGAGCCGCTGCAATCGCCGCACTGCACTAGGGTCGGCACCTTGATGGTGACGGAATCACCGCGGACGGCTTGCTCGAGGTCCAGTTCGAGGTTGTATTGAAGGTCGGCGCCGCGATGCACTCGTGCACCGCCCCGGCCACCCCCGCCGCCGCCGAAAATGTCACCGAAGACATCCGCGAAGACGTCGGAGAAACTTGAAGCGCCGCCGAAGCCGCCCATGCCCCCCTGCCCGCCCACGGCATCGTGGCCAAAGCGGTCGTAGGCCTCGCGCTGCTCACCATCGGAGAGCACTTCGTAGGCCTCGCTGGCCTCCTTAAACTTCTCCTCCGCGGCGTCATCCCCAGGGTTTCGGTCGGGGTGATATTTCATCGCCAAGCGGCGATAGGCCTTCTTAATGTCCGCTTCGGAAGCATCACGGGAGACCCCAAGCACTTCGTAGTAATCACGTTTCGCCACGGGCGATCTCCAGAAAAATCAGAGGCGCCGGCCCCCGCAGGGGGGCGCTGGCGCCAGGGTCTGACCGCCGACCTGACGAGGTCGGCGTAAGCACTTACTTCCTCTCGTCGTCCTTCACTTCCTCGAATTCGGCGTCAACAGTGTTGTCGTCGTTCTCGGAAGCGCCGGCGCTTTCGCCCTCCGCGCCGGGGGCTGCACCGGCGTCGGCGTAGAGCTTCTGGGCGAGGCCCGCGGAGGCCTCGGAGAGGGCATTCATCTTCGCCTCGATGGCGTCGCTGTCATCCCCCTTTAGGGCCTCGTCGAGGCCATCGATGGCCGCTTGCACCTTCTGCCGCTCGTCCTCGTCCACCTTATCCCCGGCTTCCGCCAGCGTCTTCTTAGTAGCGTGCAGAAGACCATCGGCTTGGTTACGCAGGTTCACCCGCGCCTCAAACTTTTGATCTTCCTCGGCGTTGGACTCGGCGTCCCGCACCATGGCTTCCACTTCCTCATCGGAGAGCCCGGAGGAGGCCTTGATGACAATGGACTGCTCCTTACCCGTGGCCTTGTCCTTCGCGGACACGTTCAGGATGCCGTTCGCGTCGATATCAAAGGCCACCTCGATCTGGGGCATGCCCCGGGGTGCCGGCGGAATATCGCTGAGGTCGAAGCGCCCGAGGGACTTGTTCTGGGACGCCTGCTTGCGCTCCCCCTGGAGCACGTGGATTGTCACCGCAGTCTGGTTGTCGTCCGCCGTGGAGAAGGTCTGGGTCTTCTTCGTGGGGATCGTGGTGTTCTTCTCGATGAGCGGGCTCATCACGCCGCCCAGGGTTTCGATGCCCAGGGACAGGGGCGTCACGTCGAGAAGGAGCACGTCCTTCACGTCCCCGGCGAGCACCGC
>JAYOYG010000026.1:0-3225 GCA_038153445.1 Pseudomonadales bacterium | reverse complement strand
TTGGTCACCAGGTGCTTCGGCCCCGTGCTGTCCGCAGTGATGTAGGGGAGGTTCACTTCCGTCTGCTGGCTCGAGGACAGCTCGATCTTCGCCTTCTCCGCCGCTTCCTTCAGACGCTGCTTGGCGAGCGGATCCTTGCGCAAATCAATGCCGTTCGTGTTCTGGAACTCCTCGGCGAGGTAGTCGATAAGCACGATGTCGAAATCTTCCCCACCGAGGAAGGTATCACCGTTGGTGGAGAGCACTTCGAACTGGTGCTCGCCATCCACTTCCGCGATTTCAATGATGGACACGTCGAAGGTGCCGCCCCCAAGGTCGTAAACGGCGATCTTCGAATCCCCACGCTTCTTGTCCATGCCGTAGGCCAGGGCAGCGGCCGTGGGCTCGTTGATGATGCGCTTCACCTCGAGACCGGCAATGCGGCCCGCGTCCTTCGTCGCCTGACGCTGGGAATCGTCGAAGTAGGCCGGAACGGTGATGACCGCTTCCGTGACCTTTTCCCCGAGGTAATCCTCGGCGGTCTTCTTCATCTTTTTCAGCACTTCTGCCGAAACCTGGGGCGGGGCCATCTTCTGCCCCTTCGCTTCCACCCAGGCGTCGCCGTTATCGGCCTTCACAATGTTGTAGGGCACCATGCCGATATCTTTCTGCACGACGCCATCGTCGAAGCGGCGGCCGATCAAGCGCTTCACCGCAAAGAGGGTATTCGTGGGGTTGGTCACCGCCTGGCGCTTGGCGGACTGACCCACGAGGATCTCGCCGTCCTCCGTGTAGGCGACGATGGAGGGGGTGGTGCGATCCCCTTCTGCGTTTTCAATAACCTTCGGGTTCCCGCCCTCGAGGACGACCACACAGGAATTCGTGGTGCCGAGGTCGATGCCAATAATCTTGCCCATGAGAGCGTCTCCAAGCTGTGGGGGCGGGCCTCCTCGGCCCAGCCGTGTTGACTGATCCCTATATCGGTACGGCGGGGGCCGCTTTCAAGGGCTAGGCGCCCTTCGCGACCACCACCATGGCGGCCCGGAGGAGCCGGCCATTCAACGCGTAGCCCTTTTGCAGCACGTCCACCACGGAATTGGGAGCAGCATTAGGCGCATCAATCATGGCCATGGCCTGATGCTGCTCCGGATCGAAGGGCGCACCGTGGGGATCGATGGGCGTGATGCCCGCCTTGCCGAAGGTGTCAAGGAAGAGGCGATGGCAGAGGGAAACCCCCTCGGCCATGGCCTTAGTGTCTTCCCCCTCCGCGAGCGCACCGGCCGCTTCCACGGCCTTCTCGATGCTGTCGAGCACGGGCAAGAGCTCCCCGGCGAACTTCTCCAGGGCAAACTTGTGGGCTTGCTCCACATCCCGTGCCGCCCGGCGACGAATATTCTCCGCCTCCGCCTGGGCCCGCAGCGCCAGATCCCGGAAGCTCGCCGCCTCCTCCTGAGCCTGCAGCAGCGCCGGATCTACCCCGTCGACCGGGTCCACGACCTCTGGCGCTTCCCCCGCTTCGGCGACGCCGTCCTGGGCCGCCTTCGCGATATCTTCGTAGGCCTTTGCCGACGCCTCTGCCCGGCCGTCACCCTGCTCCCGGTCGCCTGCCTCGTTCGTCATGATCGCTGTTCCTTCCCTTCCAATGCGTGAGGACCCCAGGGGCACGCGCGGGAGCGCGACGCCGACGGGAAAAGGACGATATGGGGATGGAAAGAGGCAGCTTCAAGGGCCGGGCAGGCCCCTTACCTAAAGCTGGTGACGAAGGGCCGCGCTGAGCAGCCGAGCCGTGGCGTCGACCACGGGGATCACCCGCTGGTACGCCATGCGGGTGGGGCCAATCACCCCGAGTACCCCCGCGGCCTGACCGTCGACTTCGTAGGGGGCGGTGACCATGGAGTAGTCCATGAAGGGCTTATAGCCCGACTCATCACCAATGAAGAGGTGCACGCCCTCGGCGTCCAAGCTGCGATCGAGGAGGCGAAGCACGTCACGCTTGCGGCCGAAGGCGTCAAAGAGGCCCCGCACCGTCTCCATATCATCGCCAGACACGAAGTTAAGGAGGTTCCCCTCCCCAGCCACAACGTAGTCCCCGTCCTGCCCCAGCGGACCGTCGTCGAAGGCATCGGCGGCGACCTCGAGCATTTCCGTGAGCAGCGTGTTCAGGCGACTCTTGTCCGCCTCCATGCTGGCCAGAAGTGTGCTCCGAAGGGAAGCCACGGAGGCACCGGCACAATGGCTATTGATGAAGTTCGCCGCCTGCTGGAGCTCCTCCCGCTCGAAGGGCCGGGGGCAGCTGATCACGCGATTTTCCACCTCGTAGTCGTTCACCACGAGCACCACCAGGATGCGCTCTCCGGAGAGGGGCAGGAACTCCACCTGGCGCAGGGTGGTGATCTCCCGGCGCGGAAGCGTGACCACGCCGGCCATGCGAGTGATGCCGGACAGCAGAGAGGACGCCGTGGCCAAGAGCGCCTTGGGGCTGCGCTCCGTTTTCAGCTCGTGCTGAATCAACGACAGGGCGTCCGAGCCCAGGGGCTGGACCTGAATCAGGGAATCGACAAAGAAACGCAGCCCCTGGGCCGTAGGGACCTTCCCCGCCGAGGTATGGGGGGAGGTCACAAGCCCCATGGCCTCGAGGTCTGCCATGACATTTCGCACGGTGGCCGAGGAGATCTTCAGCGCCGATTCCGTCGCCAGCTGCTTGGAAGAGACGGGCGCACCCTTTTCAATGTAGTGCTCGACCAACAGCTTCAACAGGCCATTCGCCCGCTCGGCGCGCGGATCGGCGGTGCGGTCGTCTCGCTTCGCAGTCGCTTTGTCCATAGGGCGGGAAAACGTGAGTTGAGGAACACGCTCTAGGGTTTACCGAAGTCCAGCCAGAAGCGCAACGGCTCCCGTGCAGCGGGCCTCGCCCTTGCCCCGCTTTCGGCGCCAGCGCACACTACTTGTCGCCGCAGGGCCCGCGGCGCCCGGGGGCTTATCCATGCTCTGTCACCTTGAAATTCAAGACTTTGCGATCGTCGACGCCCTCACCGTCACCTTCGAGGCGGGCTTCACGACCATCACCGGGGAAACGGGCGCCGGCAAATCCATCATGCTCGATGCGCTGGGCCTCGTGCTTGGCGATCGGGCCCAGGGCCGGCTGGTGCGGGAGGGCCGCCCCAGCGCGCAGCTGGCCGCGGAATTTTCCGTGGCCGCCATTCCCAAGGCCCAGGCCTGGCTCGATGCCCAAAGCCTCCGGGACCC